>JAVHRJ010000547.1:0-9463 GCA_036171595.1 Bacteroidales bacterium | reverse complement strand
CATCTTTTAAATATGTTACAAGTTTAATTATTTTATAAATTTTGTTCTAAAACATCGACATTGTTAAACCATAAATGTTTTACAACTTGCAACGGAGTTGCAAAATCTTTGTAATAAAAGTCTAATGAACAATACGAGCAGCGTAGCTGCGAAATCTTAATCATACAACTCAAATAAATAATGAAAATTATTTTTCTATAGATTCTAAAACTTCAGTAGCTTCAATTTCAACTAAAAGTTGATCACCATTAACAATATCATCATTTTTTGCATGAACTTTTTTAATTGTTCCATCAACAGCCGATTTAAATTCGCTTTCCATTTTCATTGCCGAAATAATTAAAATAGTATCACCAACTTTAACTTTTTGTCCTTCAGAAACCAATATTTTAACTATTTTACCTGGCATAGGTGCAATTATATTATTTCCACCACCTTGTGCGCCAGAATCTTTATTTTTTTTGTATTTACTAAGTGCATCTTCAATTTCAACCTTAAAGTTTTGACCAAATTTGTAAACCGTAAACGTGTTAAATCCAGTCGATTTAGCAACTTCTAAATCCCAAGAGTTATTATTGTATATTACTGAATACGAACCATTACCAGTTGAAATAATATCAAAATTTAAAATTTTTTCATCAATTTTAATTTTGTAGTTATTCTTATTATGCGAAATAAGTTCTATTTCGGATTTTCTTTTATTTAATATTGCATCTACTTTCATTTTAAAGCCTCCTACTATTTAATAATCTTCCATAAGATTTCCAAAGTTCAATTTTACCATCTTTATCTTCAAATTCGCTTTCTGAATTTAACGATAAATACTCAACAAATGCTGTTACAATTGCCATATCTTCAATTTCTGGATCAGTATTTTTTACATCAAATAAAAAGTCGTTATTTTTTTCAATAAAATGAGTATCATATTTTCCATTAACAAAATCGGGGGTTTCCATTATACGTTTCATAAATCCAATTGAAGTTTTTACACCCGATATTTGGTACTCTTCAAGAACACGTTTCATTCTATTTATTGCTGCACTTCGTGTTTCGGCCCAAACGATTATTTTTGAAATCATTGGATCATAATAAATTGGAATTTCGTAACCCGAATAAACATACCCATCAACCCTTACACCAATACCTTGTGGCTCACTTATATTTCTTATTGTTCCAGGACTAGGCATAAAATTTTTACTAGGATCTTCGGCATATACACGACATTCAATTGCATGACCGCGTTGCGAAATTTGATCTTGAGTATAAGTTAGCGATAATCCATTTGCTATATTAATTTGTTCGCGAACAAGGTCAATTCCAATAACAGCTTCGGTAACAGGATGTTCAACCTGTAAACGAGTATTCATTTCAAGAAAATAATAATTTCCTTTATCGTCAACTAAAAATTCAATAGTTCCTGCATTTTCGTAATTTACAGCTTTTGCAGCTAAAACAGCTGTTTCACCCATTTTTTTTCTTAATTCTGGTGAAACAATTACTGAAGGAGTTTCTTCAATTACTTTTTGATGACGGCGCTGAACTGAACATTCTCTTTCGCATAAATGAATTACATTTCCTTTACTATCAGCAATAATTTGAAATTCAATATGATGTGGTGATTCAATATATCTTTCGATATAAATTGCGTCATCGCCAAATGCAGAAAGAGCTTCTGATTTTGCTGCACGAATAGCTTCTTTTACTTCGCTATTTTGTTTTACCAACCTCATTCCTTTTCCACCACCACCTGCTGATGCTTTTATAATTACAGGTAATCCTATTTCTTTAATTATTTTTAATGCTTCGGTTTCGTCGGTTAATTTTTCGGTTGTACCAGGCACAACAGGAACATTAGCAGCAATCATAGTTTTACGAGCTGTAATTTTATCGCCCATTGTATTCATTGCATAAGCAGAAGGGCCAATAAAAATTATTCCTTCTTTTTTACATCTCTCAGCAAAATCGGCCTTTTCTGATAAAAAACCATAACCTGGATGAATAGCATCAGTATGTGTTGCTTTTGCAGCTTCAATAATTTTATCAATTACAAGGTAGCTTTCGTTTGATTGCGATGGACCAATAAAATAAGCTTCATCGGCAAACATTACATGTTTTGAATTTCTATCGGCTTCGGAATAAACTGCTACTGACTTTATACCCATTTCGCGACAGGTTCGCATAACCCTCATGGCTATTTCGCCACGATTTGCAATAAGAATCTTTTTAATCATATATGTGTTCTTAAACAGAATTGCAAAATTACATTAAATTTTATTACAAAAAAAAGATTAAATGAGAAGTTGATTTACAGTGGTTTAAGCTGATTAAAAAAATAGAATATTAATTTAATAAATATTATTAAGTTCCGTAGGAACGATATAATAATTAATTTTTGTTAGACAGTATAACAATATAATGGTCATTTATTAATAAGACAATTGGAATACAGTATTCTAATAAGAGATTATCAGAATTCTTATTTTATTATTACAGGTTTGCTAATATTTTTATTTTCGGTTTGCATTATTACATAATACATGCCTTTTGATAAATTATAGGCAGATAAAGTAATTTTTTGTTGATAATCACTTAAGGTAATTTTTTTATTTATAATTATTTGTCCTAACAAATTTGTAATATTAAAATTGTAAGTGTTTCCAATATATCCTTTTACAATTACTTCTATTGTTCCATCTGAAGGAGAAATTAGCAACAAATCTTCGGTAATATTATTATAAGTACAATTTAAACTTACAATATTTGAATATGTATATTGACCATCTAAATCGGTTTGTTTTAAACGATAATAATTTGTTCCGTAAAATGGAGTATAATCTATCGCAGAATAGTTTTGTAAAGTGTTACTATTTCCTTGCGAAGGAACTTGAGTAAAAACATTAAAATCGATTCCATTAATACTTTTTTCTAAAGTAAAATAATCGTTGTTTTGTTCGCTTGATGTTTGCCACAATAAATTATTTTGACCATTGTTACATTCAGCTTTAAAACTCAATAAATTAATTGGCAGTGGACTTGAATTACTACCTAGTGTTACTTTGTACGTTAATAATGTATTTGTAGTAGTTGTTGAAGCAACATAATTTGTAACAGAACTTGCTCCTGTTGTTGTACGTGGCGACCACCATTGTGGTGCTCCAACTTGTATCCATTGAAACATTTCTAGATTAGCTTCGTTTGCAGCTTGAGTTCCCAATTCGGCATCAAAATAATTAAAGCTATTAATTGTTACGTTTGATTGTGTTGTGGGTTGAATATCGTAGTATCGAAAAACACTTTTATTGCCAGCATAAGAACCAGTTCCATTTTGTTCTTTATGCCCGCGAATAATTACTGTACTTCCCAATGCAGCTGTTGGAGTAAAATCAAGCCCTAAATTTGCAACATTGCCAGTTGGATTGTTACGAGTAGTTGTTATAATTCCAGTTCCTTGTCCTTCAAAACCACCTGCATCTGTAGAGCGAATACGTTTAGTTTCAGTTTCTACTCCAGTTACACTTGCAGTATTACCAAAAGTTACCGTACTATTTTTTAAATCAAAATATCCCAAAGTTAATTGCAAATTGCTATTAACAGTAACATTTGTAGCAACATTAACCGAATTTGAATTATTAATATCAATATTTGAAAACGAAGTTGTGCTTGCTCCTTGTATTGTTTGAATAGCATTACCAGTCATGTGCACCCAGCTACCCGTATTACAGGTTACAGTTCCGTTATTTGTCCAATTACCAGAGCCGGTTATTACTAAATGTGCAGTTGGTTGCATTACCATTTGACCTGCATTAATAATAATACCACCTTGGGAAAAGGAAACAAGTGAAGTAAATGATATAAATATGCTTAAATAAATTTTTTTCATGATTAAATCTAGTTGTTAGTTGAATTTAACCTTAACTTTTTATTTGGTATAATTGACTTTAATATTCTTGAATCTCCTTGATTATTATACGATTCGGGCATTGTACCAAAATTTAATTTTTCACCATCCCACCACATTTGTTTTGCTGAAGCATTGACATCATTTTCGTTTACCATAATTTCATTCATGTTTGAATCATATTCTTTTGAAAGCAATTCACTTGGTGTTTGAGGGTTCTCATACCCTTTTCTAGTACCTATTGCAATCCAAGAAAATTGTAATGGGATTGATTTATCATAAGTATTATTATCAGTCTTAACTTTAAACCCAGACTTTGTTGTGTTATCAATATATATGCTAGCACTTCTTCCAATTGGAGTAACTGTTACAATTATCGGATTATTTTCTGAAACAATATCACTAAAAGATTTATTAAAATTTAAAGTTGTTTCTCCATTTATTATTGTAGAAATACCTCTATCAATTACATCAACATTTGCTGAAGTTGTAACATAAGTTGCAATTCTAGTATTTGAATTTTCATTTTCTGACAGAACAGTAATAATGTCATTTGAAAATTGTCTTCCATCAGTATATAAGCTATATCTGCTTCCTTTAATGTTTAATCCATATAGTTCACTTTTTATCCATCCACCTAACAAACTACTATAACCTCCCATTCCAACATCAGACTTAGCATCAATTGATTTACCAGCTCCTGTTCCAGCTGAAGTGTAATATAACCCATAATAAGAATTATTATTTGCTCTATATCCAATTGACGCCCAAGCTGTTGCATTACCAGCTAAACCAAATAAAGCTCCACTTCTACTGCCAGTACTAACTTGTCCCATAACTCCAAATGAATAAGTTCTAGTTCCAGCAATCATCCCAAGTATTGAATAATTAGCAGAAGCAGCACCATACCCACCACCATTTGCTGCAGGCGCAGGATTAATTGTCCAAAGCGCCCCAACACCACCAACCATGCCATTTGGTGCATCCATTTCTACAGCATCCCACGCAATTGCTGAACTTAAACTATACTGCGAACCATCTGCAAAAATATAAGATCTATCAGTATTATTTGTTCTAAAGGTTATATCCATATTATCAGTTGTGCCAATAAAATTAACTAAAGAACTTGTTCCAGTATTTCCATTTATATCCCAAGCATCACCCGATCCAGAATACAATCTAACCCAAACAGTTCCATTATAATACCAATAACCAGTGGGAGCATCTGTTTGATAAACAATTAAACTTGTTGCTGGTGCAGCAATTACAATTCTTTGAGCTTGCGTCATACGTGGTATTAGTAATCCACTTGTTGTACTTGTAATGTCAAGCATTGAACTTGCAACAGGTAATGCACCTGTAGTATTTATTGCTATTTGTGCATTTAAATTTAATGCTAACATTACTAAAATTAAAAAAAATGAAGTTTGTAGTGTTGTTCTCATAATATTTTATTTAAATATTTTATTCAAGCAATTTTACGCATGTTTTTTCATGCAGTTACGTGTTTTTACCTACTCGACATTTAGTTTTAGACTAAATGATAGTTATTGTATATAAAATACTTATTATTGATTGTTAAACTTAACTTTCGTTGACGAAACAACATTTTTTTGCCTTAAACGCTAAATATTTATAATTTAACGTTTATTATTAAGATATTAAAAATTGATTTATATATTTGTTTCTTAAAATTTAACAACTTACAAAATTGAAAAAATTCATCTTTTATACTATTGCGTGTGTAGCAATCTGCATATACGAATTAAGCGCTCAGCAAAACAACATTGACTCAATAATAAAAATTACAGAAACTCAAAAAAGCGACACTTCTAAAATTAAAAACCTAATTAAAATTGCAGATTATTACTCAAACGAATCACCTAACAAATCAATTTATTATTTAAACAAATCGAAAAATATTGCCATACATTTAAAAAATGATATTTTATATGCACGTTGTTTAAGAGAAATTGGTTGGAATTATTACTTATTAGGTAATTACACAAAAGCTTTAGAAAATTACTTTTCGGCATTAAAAATATATAAACCAAGCGATTTAAAATACAGTTCAGCTACATTAGCAAACATTGGTGATATTTTTTTAGAACAAAAAAATTACGAAAAAGCAAACGAATACTACTTTAAAGCACTTAAAATTGACGAGAAATGTAAAAACGATAAGGGCAAGGCTGTTTTAAATGGCAATATTGGAACAGTTTATCAGGGACAAAAGGACTTTAAAAATGCAATGAAATATTTATTTAATTCATTAAACATTAGTGAATATCTTTTAAATAAAGCTATTAAAAATAATAATACAGAAGAAATAGCAGAAAACAAAAAAGAACTTTCAATTAAATTAGGTAATATCGGAAATCTTTTTGCTCAGAGAATAGAATACGAAAAATTAAGTAGTAAGGAGCAAAAAGAACTTTTTAACAAATCGAAATATTATTTGTTAAAAGGATTGAACATTGATTATGAATTAAAAAGAAAATATGGAATTGCAACAAAACTTGGAAACATAGGAATATTACATTTGAACACAAAAGATTACGCAAATGCTGAAGAATATTTTATTAAAGCAATTTTATACTCCGACAGTATAAATGCAATAAACTTAAATGTTGAATGGCACAATTATTTAAGTCAAGTTTATGAAGCTACTAACCAAAATAACAAATCATTAGAACATTATAAAAAACATATTACATTAAGAGATAGTCTAAATAGCACTGAAAAAGCTAGAAAATTAGCATTAATAGAATCGAATTACTTATTTGATAAAAAAATGGCAATAGAAAAAGCCGAACAAGAAAAAAAAGATGTACTAGAGGAAGCCGAAATTCATAAAAAGAATTTAATTCTGACTTTTGTTATTTTTGGATTATTTTCAGTAATTATATTTGCCTTATATGCAATTAAACAAAAAAACATTATAAAAAAAGAGAAGAAACGATCGGACGAATTATTACTAAACATTTTACCACACGAAACTGCCGAAGAATTAAAGCACACAGGAAAATCAACACCTAAAAAATTCGACATGGTTACAGTACTTTTCACCGACTTTAAAGGCTTTACAATGATTTCAGAAAAAATGACACCAGAGTTTTTAGTTAGTGAATTAAATTGCATTTTCTCAGAATTCGATAAAATAATATCTAAATATCATATCGAAAAAATTAAGACTATAGGCGATTCATACATGTGTGCAAGTGGTTTACCTACACCAAATAAAACAAATCCAATTGATGTTGTTTTGGCGGCATTAGAGATAAAAGATTTTATTAATAACAGATCTCTAAATTCAGAATTAACACCGTGGAAAATAAGAATTGGCGTTCATACTGGACCTGTTGTTGCAGGAGTTGTTGGCACTAAAAAATTTGCTTATGATATTTGGGGTGATACCGTTAATACTGCATCGCGAATGGAATCGAGTGGCGAACCCAACAAAGTAAATATTTCAAACTCGACTTTTGAACTAATTAATAACAAATTAGACAGCCTTAATATTACTGCAACTTATCGTGGCGAAATTGAAGCAAAAAATAAAGGAAAAATAAAAATGTACTTTGTTGAGAAAAATAATTCTATTTAATTAAAAACTTTTGCATACTTCAGATGCGAAGCTTTTAAAATATAATATTAAATTTGTTAAAAAAATCAATAAAAAAATGATAAACTTAAAAGATAAAATTCGTTCAATTCCACATTGGCCAATTGAATCGGTAACATTTAGAGATATTACAACTTTAATGCAAGACCCAGAAGGATTTAACGAAACTTGTAATCGTTTTTACGAACGTTACAAAGATCAAAAAATTGACAAAGTTGCTGGCATTGATGCACGTGGATTTGTATTTGGTGCGGTACTTGCAAAACAGTTAGGTGTTGGATTTATTCCTGTTCGTAAAAAAGGAAAACTTCCATTTAAAACAATTTGCGAAAAATACGATTTAGAATATGGGCAAGCCGAATTAGAGCTACATACAGATGCCATAACAAAAGGCGAAAGAGTTGTAATTATTGACGATTTAATTGCTACTGGAGGTACTGTAAACGCAGCCATTAAACTTGTTGAGAAACTTGGTGGTGAGGTTGTGGAATGCGCTTTTGTAGTTGAATTACCCGAATTAAAAGGTCGCGAAAAAATTGGCAACCATAAAATTTTCTCTATGGTAAAGTTTGAAGGAGAATAATAATTAATCTAATTTAAATACAAACAAAAAACGAATAAATATTTATTCGTTTTTTTATTTTGGTTTGTAAACTGCAAAAAACTTTAAAGATATTTCATCTTTTGTAGCCATTCCCATTAATGATGGATTTTCGATTTTAAAATCAGACATTTTCACAATAAATGTTCCATTAACTTCAATTGTTTGATCGGTTGTTTTTGTTGTAGCATCGAATGTTATTGATTTTGTAACACCGTGAAAAATCATATCGCCAATTACGGTTAATTTATTTCCATCATTTTTTACAGATGTACTTGTAAAAGTAACAGCAGGAAATTTTAATCCTTCAAGCACTTCAATCATGTGCGAATCGCGATTAGCATTTTGACTATCAAAAGTTGATACAGGAATTGATACTGCAACTTTTACAATTTGTTTATTTTCGGGATTTAACAAAAGTACCGAAAGTACATTTTTGCTTGTTCCCTCCCATTCATGCAATGGATGCGACATTGCATAAGTAACATAAGATACTGATTTGTCCACTCCATATTTTACAGTATTTTGAGCATTTATTATTGTAATGCTTAAAAATAAAGCAACAGAAATTAATAAAATATTTTTCAATTTGTTATAATTTTAAAATTTAATAACTATTTCGGCTGCAAGAAATGCGCCAAAAGCTGTAAAAGCAGCTGCTCTATGCCATTTTCGCATTTGTAAAACTTTTTTAGATGGCGGAATATTGCCTTCGGTTTCAACCTGGTCGGCTAAAATATTTGTAACAATCATACTTGTCATGTGTATTACAGCTAAATATTTATGAATTTTAATGCTACTAAATCCTTTTCGTTCATTAAGCATTTTTGGAGGCGAAAACAATGAAAGTGCAGCTGTAGTAAAATATCCAATATCTACTCCTGTTGCTATACCTCCATGTAAATCTTTTAAGCTTCTATCACCATTATATAATTTTGCTCCAACAATTCCTTGAGCAATCATTCCAAGCGAGGTTAATGAGCCTAATACTTGATGAGTAACTAACATTGTTCTACGAATTTTTAATTCGTGTGCTCTTTTTTCGGGAGTTAATTCAAATGCATCAAAATTTCGCATTAATCCTTTTTTCCCCCATAACATTCTTTGAGTTAAAATCATGTGATCGGGAAGCAACTTTTCTTGATTTGAGCTATCAGATGTTAACGAACCAAGTAAATCATCTGGAACATTAACAGTGTCTTTTTGTGCTTTTATGTTACTAATATTAAGTAATATAATACTGATAAAAACAAAAAATAATCTTTTCATAAATAATTAAAAAAAATTTACGCAAATTAGTACTTTAATTTTGATTATTAAATTGTAAATTGTTAAAATA
>JAVHRJ010000546.1:0-1836 GCA_036171595.1 Bacteroidales bacterium | reverse complement strand
GTTTAACTGTAAATTTTGCGAACACCTCTTCAGCAGGAACTTATAACTGGGATTTCGGAAATGGTTATAGCTCTACATTAGCAAATCCTACTTTTACTTATTCAGCAGCAGGTACTTATAATGTTTGTTTGTCCCTAAATTCTCAATGTGGTAACGCTCTTTATTGTCAGAATGTCTCAGTTACTTTAGTTAATGTGAGTAATGTTATTAGCGAAAACATTGAAATATTTCCAAATCCCGCAACCGACAAATTAAATATAATTTTTCCCGAAACTCCAATAGCAAAAGTCGAAGTTAAATTATTCGATAACATTGGGCAAAAGATAGCAGAATACAAATTTGCTAACAAAATTAATGATATTGATTTAAAGGGTTTTGCAGAGGGAATGTATTATTTGAATATTTTAACTGAAAAAGGCAACTTTATTAAGCAATTTGTTATAAATAAAAAATAAATAATAATAATTATGAAAAAAAATTACACTCTATTGTTTTGTACCTTGTTTATGTTTATACTTGGCACAATAAATGTTTATACGCAGACCATTATTCCCGGAGGCAATGTAAGCGGCACGTGGTCACTTGCAGGATCACCGTATCTAATACAAGGTTCAATATATATACCTGATAATCAAGTCCTATTAATTGAACCTGGTGTAACAATAAATTTTCAAGGATCTTATAAACTACTAGTTCTTGGCCAACTACTCGCTATTGGAATTGAAAGCGACACAATTAACCTTACTACTGACAACCCAAATACTGGATGGAGAGGTATTCGATTCGCTGACACTCCTATAAATAACGATACATCAAAAATTATTTTTTGTAAGTTACAGTATGGCAAAGCAAATGGTTCTGGTGACGATGCTAATGGCGGAGCAGTTTATTTAAAAAATTTCTCAAAAGTGATTATATCCGATTGTTTAATTACTAATAATTTTGCTTCTGAAAGTGGTGGCGGCATCACTTGTTATAATTCCGATCCAATAATTACTAATAATACTATTTCCAATAACAATGTTTCTTTTAGTTCTAATGAAGGTGGCGGTGGAATTTCTTATTATTACAGTAATCCCTATATAAGTTACAACATTTTAAACAATAATTCTGCCTTTAAAGGAGGTGCAATTTATTGTTATGATTATAGTAGTTCAACAATTATAGGCAATAATATTTCAGATAATAATGCAGGTTTTGGCGGGGGTATTTACAGTAATTATAGTAATCCAGATTTATATAATAATATTATTTTTAATAATTCAGCAGATAATGAAGGTGGTGGGTTAACATATTACAATGGTAATTCTTCTATTATTAATAATATTATTGCAAATAACTCAACTTATTACCATGGAGGAGGGGTATGTATTGGATCTGACAATTCTGTCTTCATTAATAATATAATTTGTAACAACACTGTAAACAATGATGGTGGAGGATTTTATTATTATAATGGTACAACAATATTCTATAATAATACATTTACTAATAATATGGCGAATAAAGGAGGGGCACTATTTTGCTTAAATAACTCTGATCTTACTTTTACAAATTCAATTTTTTGGGGAAATACCGCCACAACAGATGGTCAGCAAATTTTTCTTAATGATGATAACAGCGATCCCAATTTTTTTTATTGTGATGTACAGGGTGGTCAATCTTTATTTGCTTTAAATGGTGGTATTTACTTTGGTAACTATGAAAATAACATTGATACAATTCCCATGTTTATGTCTCCTTCAGTGAGTAGCGGAAATAATTATAACGGACTTACTGCCGATTGGTCATTGCAAAGTGGTTCGCCTTGTATTAATGCAGGAGACCCAAGCGGCA
>JAVHRJ010000545.1:0-1840 GCA_036171595.1 Bacteroidales bacterium | reverse complement strand
GAAAAAGCATTTGCCGAAAACATCATGCAAATTGCAATACCAAATAAAAATGTAATTTTCTTCATGATTTTAATATTTTAATTAAACAAATATAATTAAATTTTAAGAAACAAAAATTGTACCTTGCATTAAATTTTAAACAAATTATACAATGAAAAATTTAACCAAATTTTTAACTTTAATTTTTACATTTTGCATATTATCAGCTTTCATATTATCTGTAAAAGAACGAGATCCCCCAGGCACTATAAAATTAAAAGATAATTTTTATATTGATAAAACTGAAGTTAGAAATGTTGATTACAGAGAATATTTATTTTGGTTACGCAAAATTTATAGTGGAAATTCTTTAGAATACACAAAAGCATTACCAGATACAACAGTTTGGGCAGAAGTGAATAAAGATTTTGTAGGAAAATATTTTCGTGCCCCACAATATCAAGACTTCCCAGTTGTTGGAATATCACACGAACAAGCAAAAGCATATTGCAAATGGCGAAGCGACAGGGTATATGAGTTTATGATGATTAACAAGAAAGCTATTGATATGAATAATAATATGCAGAAAGATTCAATTTTTACAATCGAAAATTTTTTAAGCGGTAAATATGCTTCAAAAAGAAAATTATCGCCCGATGAATATTATCCAATTCCAGAATATAAACTTCCAACCGAAAAAGAATGGGAATTTGCAGCATCATCGAATATAGATATTCTTAAATATGAATATGGAATTATGGATTTAACAAAAAAAGATTTTAACACAAAAGAAAAAAACAGCAATGTAACAGTTAATGTAAAACTATCGGAACCAAACGAATATAAACTTTACGGAATGATTGGAAATGTTTCGGAAATGATTGAAGAACCAAATATTTCGAAAGGTGGTAGCTGGTTTCACAAATTAAAAGAATGTAATATTAAAAACGAATTACCATATACAACACCTACCGCATGGTTAGGATTTCGTTGTATTTGTATATGGAATAACAAATTAAAATGAAGGAAATATTAATAGATATATATAAAGCCAAAAACTTATATTCCGGATTAGGGCAATTCTCTATTAATTTTGCTAATGAAATTGCGAAGTTACCAAATAAAGACTTCGATTTTATTTTCCTAACGCCAAAAAAATTAGAACTTAAAAATAAGCAATTTATAAATGTAAGTTTTCAAAAAAGATACTTTCCTTCGCTTAACAAAACTTATGATATTTGGCATAGTTTACAGCAGTTTCCATCACACTTTCCAAATAAAAACACAAAACAAATTTTAACAGTTCACGACCTCAATTTTTTAATTGAAAAAAATGAAGTAAAAAAATTGAAATACTTAAACAGGTTACAAAAAAATATTGATAGAGCCGATTACATTACAACAATTTCTGAATACACAAAAAAAACAATTGAAAATAATATCGATTTAAAAGGAAAAACAATTAGCACAATATATAATGGAATAGCAAACAATTCAAAAATTGAAGTTACAAAACCTAATTTTACAACTGATAAAAAATTCTTTTTTTCGATTGGAATTTTTAATGAGAAAAAAAACTTCCACACGTTGTTACCATTAATAAAACATTTTGATAACTACCAATTAATTATTGCTGGCGATAACAATACCGATTATGGTAAACAACTAAAAAAACAAATTGTAGATTTAAAAATTTCAGATAGAATTATACTAACAGGTAAAATTAACGAAAACGATAAAAATTGGTTATATAAAAATTGCGAAGCATTTTTATTTCCATCGTTAGCCGAAGGTTTTGGGATGCCAGTAATTGAAGCAATGAATTTTGGCAAACCTGTTTTTTTAAGCAAATTCACCAGCC
>JAVHRJ010000544.1:0-1842 GCA_036171595.1 Bacteroidales bacterium | reverse complement strand
TAGGGTATAGAGGTATAGGGTATAAGGAAAGAAGGAATGACAGCTAAAGCATTATACCATATACCTTTACACCGTGTTCCCATAAGTTTCGGATAATAAAATTCTGACATAAATTTACAAGTTTTCCCGACTTTATAGACAGATACTATTTAAACAAATTAGTGAAAAGAATTTTTGCTATACCCCAATTTATTTTATGAATAAAGAATTTAATAGGGGGTTCAATGCTACCGGTTAATAATCCTGCACATTTCAATTCTTTTATTCGTTCAATTATTTCAGATTGTGGCAATTGTAAATTATTAAAAATTTCTAAACTTGAACAACACAATTTGGAATTGCTAATTTTTTCAACAATAAAAACATTAATCGGATCGGACAGTACTTTACAATATATTGCAATTTGCTCTTGATGACTTGAAATAAATGGCTTTATAAAATTAACACCACAATACTTTATTATTACATTTTTTAACTCTGTTGATGATAACATTTCGCCATCAAACACAACATTATTATTAATTACAATACTTGGAGTGTGTGCAACGCCATAAGATTTTATTTTTTCTAAATCATTAATTATTTCAACATTAGCATTTATGTTTAAATTGGTTACGGTTTGCTTTACCATTTTTTCCAATGCCTGACACTTAGGGCAATTGTTACTTAATACGGAAATGTTAATATAATTTAATGGCATAATAAGTAATTATACGATTTATTTTGTAAAAATAATAAAGTTACAATTAATATAATCACTTAATTATATGTTATTTGTCAATGTTCTACAGCATCTTAAAATGAATTTTAATGAATAATTTTTGCAAAATTTACAAATTATACTGAATCTTGGCAGGTTTGCGAAAGCAAAATGCTTATATTCAGTTATATTGAGCGTTTGAGTTTGTTGTTTTTCGCAAACTCAAACAGTTGAAGTATAAAAAAAATAAATCATAAATCGTTTTTAGTTTGTTGTTTTTGGTTTGCAAACATGGACCCTGAAACTTTAAACTGTCTTTTTATTGTTCATCGTTAATTCTAAAATTTAAAATCTTTATAAACACTTTGCAAATTCCTTAATCATTTTGTGGTTTTTTTCAATAGCTGTGCCAATAACTGCAATATCGGCACCAGATAATAAAATATTAGAAAGTTGCTGAGTTGTAGAAATTCCACCACCAACAATTAGTGGAATTGAAATATTTTTTTTAATTTCTTTTATGATTTCATTATTAATAGGATTAATTGAGCCACTGCCACTTTCTAAATAAATTAGTTTTAAACCAAGCATTTCACCTGCAATTGCAGTGGCTTTAATTAAATCTATTTTATTAGATGGGATAGATGATGTGTTACTAATATATTCGGTTGATGAAGTTGTTCCGGAATTTACTAAAATATAGCCAGTTGGGATTGTTTCAATTTTAAATTTTTTAATTATTGGCGCCGATATAACATGCTGTCCGATAAGATATTCTGGGTTTCTTCCGGAAATTAAAGAAAGTAATAATAATCCATCGGCATATTTTGATAATTGAAAGGGACTTCCGGGAAATAAAATTATTGGAATTTTACAAGATGATTTTAGATTTGTTATTAAATCATCTATTGGTTCCGAAACCAAACTTCCACCCACAAATATAAAAGAATATCCATAACCCGAAGCATCTTTTACAATTTGTTTAGCTTTAATTATTGAAGTTTTATCGGGGTCAATTAATAATGCTAATTTCTTTTTTTTATCGGTAAATTGCGAGTATAATGTCATTTTAAATACAATAATAATTACGTAACTACTCAGCCACTAAATTAACTTTAAAATAGCCACAGATTCACAGATTT
>JAVHRJ010000543.1:0-9594 GCA_036171595.1 Bacteroidales bacterium | reverse complement strand
GATTTTTCGGTTTGCGGTTCAGGTTGAGAAATTAAAATCTTTCGTATTTTCAAAGCGATGCGATTTTAATGATTATATTGTTTATAACAATTATTACCATAAAATTTTAACATAATAATAAACATATAAAAATGGTAATATTTCAAGCACGCAAAAATACAAAAAAGAATAAAATAATGAAAGTTTATTTTGAAAACTTAAAATAAAACCTCTAATAATTCGTAAAATAAATGATAAAGCAAAGACAGAAATTCCAATATATATAAGAGTTTGAGCAACGTAATTTGACACGTATGGAATTCCAAAAACAATTGGGAGAATAATTACTCCAATTGTTCGATAAAAAATATTTCCATTACTTAAAAATTCTTGAATATGTACTTCAGAATAAAATAAAACGCCTGATAACCAATAAAGTAAATTTTTAAAAACAAAAAATAGAGCAACGCTTATTAAACATATAAAAAATAAATTAAAACCATTTATTGCAAAAACATTAAAATTATAATAATTTAAAAGTTCAAAAATAAATATTGATGTTGTAAACACGTATGTTACAGATAAAAACGTTGAGGCTTTTTGTATTAAATTACTTTTTTCGGAAATAAGTTTACGCGCAGATTGTTGATTTATGGTAGAAATAAATGTTTGTTCAATAGCGTTTTTATACGAAATTTTTACCCAAGTCAATATTATTAATATTAATAATAAAGTTATTAAAAGCCATTCGTAATTGCCTTTAAAAAAATATTTAGTTTTTTGTAATTCGGTTTTTGGTCTTAAGGTTGTTGCCGTAATAAAATTTTCTCTTTTTAGTTCGTTGCTTATTATTGGTTGCCAATGATTTAAGTAAAAGTTATTGTTGCTTTCGTTAATGCTATTGTTACAGTTTGTGGCAATTATTTTAGGGTCAATAATTGATCGAGTAACGGAATCGTGTTTTGTAATAATAATCTTATCTTTTAAAAGATTCTTTTTGGGTAAAAAGAGTTTAAAATTAGTATAATAATTTTCTGTTTGCACTTAAATAAATATTGGGCAAATTTCGAAAAAATTATTATTAATTTGGTTTTAGTTCAAAAATAAAAAAAATCGCTTAAGTTTGCTTATTTAAATTAAATTATATATGAAAAAATTTTACATTTTATTTTTTGTTATCTTTTCTTTTATAACTAGTTTTTCTCAAAATAATAGGTGGGATAGTATTTTTACAATTATTAATTCTGCAAACGACACTGTTTTTGCTACGGCAGCAAATGGGAATAATATTTTTATTGGTGGAACATTCGACTCTGTTGCAAATACTGCTACAAATAATGTGGCTTATTTAAATGGCTCTACTTGGCAAACAATGGGAACAGGTGTAAATGGAAATGTTTATGCAATTGAAACGTCCGATTCTTTAACATTTATTGGAGGTAATTTTACATTAGCAGGTGGAGTTTTGGCTTCGAATTTAGCAATTTGGAATGGCATTAGTTGGTCGGCATTAGGTTTAGGATGTAATGGAACAATTAGGTCGATTAAAACACATAATCAATATTTATATGTTGGGGGTGATTTTACAACAATTGGTGGTATTTCTGCAAATCATATAGCTCGTTACAATGGAACTATTTGGGAAGCTTTAGGTACAGGAACCGATGGTCCTGTTTATGCTATAAATTATGGTAATATATTAACGGTTGGTGGTAATTTTACTACTGCTGGTGGTACATCGTGTAATAATATTGCAAATTTTGATGGAACAAATTGGCTTGCGTTAGCAGATGGTTTTGATGGTCCTGTTTTTTCAATTGAGGGAAATGCAGGAATTGGAGCACCTATTATTGCTGCAGGTAATTTTACAAATTCTGGTGCTACTTTAGTTAGAAGTATTGCTCAATGGAATGGCTCTGTGTGGAATTCTATTGGTGGAACTAATGGTATCGTTAATAGTATAAAATTAGTTGGTACTTCAATTTTTGCTACTGGAAGTTTTACAACTGCTGGCACTCAATCTGCTAATAATATTGCTCAATTTGACGGTTCAAATTGGCTTTCGCTTGGCGATGGGTTAAATAATACCGGATATTGTATTAGTAATTTAAATTACGATATTGTTTGTGGTGGTATTTTTACAATTGCTGGTACTAATCAAAGTCGCTATTTTGCAAGATATTACTCTCAACCTGTTATTACTCAACAATCAATAAGTTCGTTTAATTGTCTGGGCGACAGCGTTGTAGTGTTTGTAAATGTTGCTAGTGGATTACCACTAACTTATCAGTGGGAAAGAGATGGCGCACCTGTTGGTTCAAATAACGATTCGATAATTATTAATTCTCTTACTTTATTAGACGGTGGAATTTATAATTGTACTGTTACCAATTCAATTGGTAATGCAATTAGTTTACCAATAACTTTAACTGTTAATCAGCCTCCCGTTTATTCGGCCACTTCGAGTTTGTTGTTTTGTAATGGGGTTAACGAAAGCATTTCGCCTTTAATTACTGGAAGTTTACCGATTTCTTATCAATGGTATAAAAATTTTGCTGTATTACCTAGCGAAACAAATGAAATATTGAGCTTTTTACCAGCTACACTTTCCGATAGTGGAAATTATTATTGTATTGCACAAAATATGTGTGGAATAGATTCGACTAATATTATAAAAGTGTCTGTTTTTTTATTGCCTAACGTTACATATTCTGGATTAGAAAATATTTATTGCGAAAATGCCATTTCTGATACTTTGCAAGGACTGCCTTCGGGTGGTGTTTTTACTGGAAATGGTATTACCGATTCACTTTTTACTCCTGCTGGATTGACTAATAATCAAATTATTACATACACATATACCGATGTACATGGTTGCTCAAATAATTTTGTTGATACAACATTTATAAATGCTCTGCCTTATGTTTCGTTTACAGGCTTAAATACTTATTATTGTTTTAATTCTACAACCGACACATTATCTGTAAATCTTTTAGGTGGAGTATTTAGTGGTGTCGGTATTACTGATAGTATTTTTTCACCATCAATTGCTGGAGCTGGTAGTCATACTGTTAATTATGCTTATACCGATTTAAACGGGTGTGTAAATACAGTAAGTCAATCAACATTTATTTATAGTCCTACTATATTTACATATACACCTTTAGATACAACTTTTTGCGATGGTGACTCTTCGTTTACTTTTAGTGTTTATCCTTATGGTGGTAGTTTAACTGGTACAGCAGGACTTATTGATAGTACTTTTTCACCTCAGGTTGCAGGAATAGGTAATCATCAAATTTATTATACTTATACCGATACTTATGGTTGTGTAAATAACGATACTATCACAATGACAGTTCATGAAATTCCAACTGTTCAAATAACAAACTTAAATTCATTTTACTGTCAAAACCAAACTTCTGTATTACTTACAGGTACTCCAATGGGAGGAGATTTTGTTGGAAATAGCATATCAAACAATATTTTAAATCCTTCGTTGCTTGATACAGCCGTTAACTATAATATTTATTATAACTATACCGATGTTTATGGTTGTTCTAATTCCGATACTGGATCATTTTCGATAACAGCAGTGGCTGATGTTTATTTTACAGGCTTAACAAATTTTTATTGTCCGTATGATAATAACGACACAATAACCGGGATACCGGCTGGTGGTACATTTATGGGGCAAGGAATTATTGGCAATATTTTTTCGCCATCAACAGCTGGAAGTGGAAATTTTTATGTAACTTATAGTTACGATAATTTAAATGGTTGTTTTTCGTACGATTCGTTAAATGTAACAGTTGCAACTTTACCAAATATTCAATTACCCCCTGATTTTTCAATTTGTGCGGGTGATTCAACAACAATTAATTCTACTGGTTATGCTGGAATTTATTTGTGGAATACTTTAGATACAACAACCGCAATAACTGTAGCACCTTTGGTTTCTACAACTTATACAGTTTCTGTTTACGATGCTACTTGTTATAATTCAGATACTGTAATAATTAACACTAATCCAAAACCTACTGTTAATTTAGGTGCCGATACATCGGTTTGTTTGCCTTATGTTATTACTGTAAATGGCACTTATTCGTCGTATTTATGGTCAGATAGTACTACAAATAGTAGTTTAGCAATAACATCAACAGGTAATTATATATTAACTGTAACAAATAGTTATAATTGTTCAATAACCGATAGTATTTACATTAATGCAAGTCCTTATCCTGTTTTCGATTTAGGAAACGATATAAGTATGTTATCAACTCAAACAATAATTATTGGTTCATCATCATCGTATAGCAGTTATTTATGGAATACTGGAAGTACACAAAATTTCGTTGTTGTTTCGGGCGAGTCTATTGGATTTGGTTTACACCCATATTGGTTAACCGTGTTTAATGAATTTGGTTGTTCGTATACTGACACTATTATTGTAAATGTTACAAGTGTTGGTTTTTCAGATGTTTCGGGAACAGAAAATGTATTAATTTATCCAAATCCAGTTAACGATAATTTGTTTGTAAAACTTCCCGAAAATTTATCGAATCCAAATTCCATAACAATATACAACGAAATTGGTGACGAAATGTTTAAATCAAAAAAACAAATTGCAAACGAAATTAAAATTGATGTAAGTAAATATGTTAAGGGTGTTTATTTTGTGATTATTGAATGTAATAACAAACAAGAAAGGACAAAAATTATTAAGGAGTAAAATAGTTATAAGATAAAGACAGGCAAAAGTTTATAAGATAAATGCGAGCGAATTAATTTTTTTAATAGCATAGTTTAGTTTTATAAAATAAGGGATTTTATGTTTTTTTAATAATCAATAGTACAGATTATTTCTTATCTTCGCACATAAAATTCATTAAAAAAAGAAATGAGGCAAAGTGGCGATAAGTCTATAATTCGCAGATTAATAAGTTCATATATTACAACTGTAATTAGCATTTCTTTAGTGCTTTTTATGCTTGGCTTAATAGGAATAATTGCATTTAGCTCAAAACGATTGAGTAATTACGTTAAAGAAAATATTAGTTTTTCGGTTTTTTTAAAAGACAACGTAAAAGAAGCTGATATTCTTAAACTTCAAAAAAATTTAGATGCCGCACCTTATGTAAAATCTACATTATTTATTACAAAAGATATGGCCGCCGAGCAATTAAAAAAAGATTTGGGCGAAGAGTTTGTAGATTATTTAGAATATAATCCATTGCCACAAGCTATTGAAGTAAAATATAATGCAGAATATGCCAATCCCGATAGCATAGCTTTAATAGAACGCGAATTAAAAGACTTTTCGCAGGTTAGCGAAGTGTATTATCAAAAAAATTTAGTGTCGTTAATTAATGATAATGTAAATAGAATAAGTCTTATTGTATTAACAATAAGCGTATTATTATTGGTAGTAGCTATGGCATTAATTAATAATACAATGCGACTATCGGTTTATTCTAAACGATTTAATATTAAAACAATGCAATTAGTTGGTGCCACAAGAAGTTTTATTAGATGGCCATTTTTAAAAGCAAGTGTTTTTCAAGGAATTATAGCATCATTAATAGCTATTGGTTTACTGTCGGCTGTTATAAAAGTTATTGACCGAGAGCTAAATTCAATTATTAGTTTAAACGATTTTACTTTAATTGGAATACTATTTGGTTTGGAAATTTTTGTTGGAGTATTAATAACTGCTTTATCGTCGTACTTTGCAGTAAATAAATATTTACGGTTAAAATCATCAGAATTATATTTTTAAATTTAGAAATTATGGCACAAGAAGAAAATGGCAATGGCGCAGTACTCGGCAAAATAAATTATATATTAATGGCCGTTGGATTTGCAATATTAATTATTGGTTATACTTTGTTATCAGGTGGAAAATCGCCCGATCCTAAAGTTTTTTCTACAGATCTTTTTACAACAACTAGAGTTACAATAGCTCCAATATTAATAATTATAGGTTTTACAATTGAAATAATTGCTTTAATAATAAAACCTAAAAAATAAAAATGCATTGGCTTGAGGTTATTATCCTTTCGATAGTAGAAGGGATTACTGAATTTTTGCCCATTTCGTCGACTGGGCACATGATAATTACACAATCGTTACTCGGAATTGAAAACAGCGACTTTGTTAAAGCTTTTTTAGTTAACATACAATTTGGTGCAATATTATCTGTGATAGTGCTTTATTGGAAAAGATTTTTTCAAACAGTACATTTTTATTATAAATTATTTATAGCATTTATACCAGCTGCAATAATCGGATTTCTATTAGGCGATTATATCGATATGTTGCTCGAAAATGTTCTTGTTGTTGCAATAACATTACTTTTAGGAGGGATAGTTTTAATTTTTATTGATAAATGGTTAAATAATCCTGAAGAAAAACAAGATATAACATATAGCAAAGCATTAAAAATAGGATTATTTCAGTGTATTGCAATGATACCTGGAGTATCACGTTCGGCAGCTACAATAATTGGGGGTATGGCACAAAAGTTAAATAGAAAAACTGCTGCTGAATTTTCGTTTTTTTTAGCGGTACCAACAATGTTTGCAGCATCTGCATATAAACTATTAAAGAATTATCATACAATAACATCTGATAATGTTATAATGTTAATAGGAGGAAATATAATTGCTTTTATTGTTGCACTTGTTGCAATAAAATCTTTCATAACATTTTTAACAAAATATGGATTTAAAGTATTTGGTTGGTATAGAGTTATTTTAGGGTCAATAATTTTAATTTTGTTAGCGTTGGGGTATAATCTAAATATTTTATAATGGATTTTATTATAAACGAAAGTGGAGTAATATTAGTAGATAAACCATATCGCTGGACTTCATTTGATGTAGTTAATAAAATTCGAAATTTAATTAAGAAACAAACCGGAAAAAGATTTAAAGTTGGTCATGCAGGCACTCTCGATCCCCTTGCAACAGGTTTACTTATAATTTGTTATGGTAAGGATACAAAAACTATTTCGCAATTTATGGATTTTGATAAAGAATATATTGCAACATTTAAATTTGGCGCAACAACTCCATGTTTCGATTTAGAAAAACCTATAGATAAAACATTTTCTTATGAGCATATTACAATTGATATGGTTAAAAATGTTTTAATAAAATATACAGGTAAACAAGAACAAATGCCACCAATTTTTTCGGCTATACAAATTGATGGTAAACGTGCTTATAAAATTGCACGAAATGGTGAAATACCTGAAGTTAAATCTAGAGAAATAAACATTTTTAAACTAGAATTATTAGAGTTTAATATGCCCGAAATAATTGTAAATATTGTTTGTAGTAAAGGAACTTATATAAGAGCCTTGGCTCGTGATTTTGGGAATGAACTACAAAGTGGTGCCCATTTAACTGCGTTAAGAAGAACAAGAGTAGGTAATTTTAATGTTAACGAAGCAGTTGATTTTAAACAAATTACAAGTTTAGTTGATAATAATTAAATTTTGTCAGATTAAAAAACTAATTTTGCAACCCTTTAATAAAATAAAGAGTCATATTAAAACAAAATCTTATTTTATTCGTATAAAAACGATAATATTTTAATATAATATAAATAAATATATGAAACTTTCGCAGTTTAAATTTAAATTACCAGAAGAGTTAATTGCCTTACATCCAACCGAAAACAGAGACGAATCGAGATTGTTAGTAGTAAACAGAGCCAAAAATAAATTTGAGCATAAAACATTTAATAATGTATTAAATTACTTTGGAGAACACGATGTTTTAATAATGAATAACACTAAAGTATTTCCTGCACGTTTGTATGGAAATAAAGAAAAAACAGGTGCAAAAATTGAAGTGTTTTTACTTCGCGAACTTAACAGCGAACAAAGGTTGTGGGACGTAATGGTTGATCCTGCAAGAAAAATTCGTATTGGAAATAAATTATATTTTGGCGAAAACGACGAATTAGTTGCAGAAGTTATTGATAATACAACATCTAGAGGTAGAACTTTAAGATTTTTATTCGATGGCGAATATGTAGATTTTAAAAAAACGCTTTATTCACTTGGCGAAACGCCATTGCCTCGATTTATTAAAAGAGAGGTTGAACCTGAAGATGTTCAACGATATCAAACTGTTTATGCTCAGCACGAAGGAGCTGTTGCCGCCCCAACAGCAGGATTGCACTTTAGTAAAAATTTAATGAAACGTTTAGAAATAAAAGGCGTTGATTTTGCTTTTGTAACATTACATGTTGGTTTAGGAAATTTTAGACAAGTTGATGTAGAAGATTTAACTAAACATAAAATGGATTCAGAGGAAATCAGTATTTCGCAAGAGGTTGCCGATATGGTAAATAAAGCAAAAGAAGAAAAACATAATGTTTGTGCCGTTGGAACTACTGTTATGCGTACACTCGAAAGCTCTGTAACATCAAATGGTATGTTAAAACCTATTGATGGCTGGACCAATAAATTTATTTTTCCTCCATACGATTTTAGTATTGTAAATAGAATGATTAGTAATTTTCATTTACCACAATCAACTACAATGATGACTGTGTCTGCATTTGCGGGCTTCGATTTATTAATAGAGGCTTATAAAGTTGCAATAAAAGAAAAATACAGATTTGGTACTTATGGCGATGCAATGTTAATTATTTAAGGCTTTTTATAAATATTTAAATTTTTTAGAAAGTGAATATTGACTAATGATTTAAAATTTTTGAACGCATTACCTATTAAATATAAGTTCAATATGTAAACTTATATGAGAACAAATCACTTTTATTTGTTCTTAAAAAGTCGAACACTTTTACCCCATGTAGCGTTATCTTGTTGGTTTGCCAAAATTGCGGTGCCTTCTTTGCTATCTAAAACTCCACGGGGCTTTCCATCTATTTTAGCATCTAACATATAAAAACATTGTCCATTTTTACTAGGAGAGGAGCTCCAAAAATCAGTTCGTTCTCCAAGGTAAATGAATTTACCGCTACCTGTGCGAACGCCAGTCATTAAAGCATTAAAACCACAACCACCAATAACCATTTGTTTATAAATCTTTTCCATGGTGCCTCCTAGTATTTTTACAACATCTTTTTTTCCACCTAGTGATGCCCTAAGTGCCTTCCAGTCTGCTTCGGTTGGTAAATGCCATCCTTGTGGAGCAATTTTTTTAGCTGTTTTCCAATCGTATAAGTAGCCGTATTTTGTTATGTTTGCTGTATCGTTATTATATGCCCAGTAATTTCCAATTTCAGGTTTGTATGCTAGGTTTTCGGCCATAATCCATTGTTCACCGATTTTAATCGTTTTATAAATTTTTCCATCTCTTGTATCAGTAAAGGTTCCTGTTTCTCTATTTTGAATAGGGATATCTTCATTACCTCTGATTGTTAATATAGAAACACCTATGCCAATGATGGAAAGCAGTATTGTCAAAATAATTTTTGATTTCATTGATGTTAATTTTGTTTTCATTTTATTACTGATTAGCCCTATTGTTCAAGCACTTTGGCTAACGTTTTTATAAACGCCTACAGGTTAATTGGCTGAGCCTTAAAAACCCTTTTTTAAAATTATAATCTTTGCGTTTTTCAATTTAGATATTT
>JAVHRJ010000542.1:0-1861 GCA_036171595.1 Bacteroidales bacterium | reverse complement strand
TTTACAAACAATTCTCCTTCTGAATGAATTTTAACAACATACATTCCCTTTGGGATAGTTTGAAATGTTAATTAATTTTGTGTTGGTTTCAAAAATAAACTATTAAAATTTATAACCAAATCGTAAGGCATCTCCTAGTCTAAATAAAAAAAATTTATTATTATAACTATTCCAATATATCGGATAAAAAGATACTCCGATATAACATTTTTTATTAAATATAGAATATTTATAGCCAATTCCTCCATATATTAGAATACCTTTTTCGACGAAAGGGGTAAATATAAATGCACGACCAATATAAGGTATAAAAGTACCACCAAAATCAAAAGTATGTTTCTTAAATTGATAATATGACTTTATCTGAATTGGAAATATATAAGAACAGACATATCTATATGATCTTCTAGATGAAGCATCAGTTTCAATATCAGTATTAAGTGTAAAACCACAACCAATATTTAATCCTATTTTATTATTAAAAGGTATTTTACGATCATAGTTAATAGACAGAGGAATGAAGTCGCTTAATTCAATAAATACACTATTCAATCGTAAACTGTCTTTTTGACAAAAAACATTATTGTTTATTCCGATTAACAGAGCAAACAAAATAAAATATTTCATATTCTATTTCTATTACATTTTTATAATTTTCTTTATAATAATTTTTTCTTTTGATGTTATTTTTATAAAATAAGTACCACTGGAAAATTCACTTAAATCCAAATCTATTTTTTTGTCAGATATATATTCTTTACTAAAAACATCAGAGCCTGATATATCATAAACTTTTATACTAATGTTTTTATAAGGATTAATAATTTGTATATTATTATTAAAAGGATTTGGGAAAATTATGGTTTTTTCTTCATCGCTTAATTCATTCTTTTCAGATTCATCCTTTTTAGCCAGATAATTATTTGATTTTATTTCAGGATTTTCTGATAAATTTATTATATAATTTTCTGTAGGATTAGAAGAAGACAGTAATCTATAATCATTACAACCAACCCCGCAAGGACCTATTAATGCAGTGAAGTTACCATTATTTAAAACTTTTACATTAAATCCTGCTGTAAGTTTTATATAATCCTGTGCTTTATATATTACTTTTTCCGATGTTTCTATATAATTATTTGCCTCTATATAACTCGCAGCTTGAGCTATATAAAAATCGTAAATACCATTTGTTATATATTTGCCATAAGGGCATGCAACAATATACATTCTTTTTTGATTTAGACTTCTATAAATATATGTTGTACCATTAAATTCCATACAATCATAAGCGCCTAATGTTATTTTATATTTTCCTTCGTATAAAGTAATTCCATGTTGACTACAAAATGTACTTAAATTAAACACACCGTTAATGATATTTGAAGATTCAGTAACGCTTAAAATTTTTTCATAACTATTATAAGGTGGGTCTAATGATTCTAATTTAAGAGAAAAGTAGTATGGGTATCCTAAATTAGCACAATGAGAATCAAATGTTCCCATACTTCCACTAATATATATATTTTCACCATAATCAAAAGTATAAGTATCTGCTTCAGGGTCACATGCACCTGGGATGCCTGTATGTAACAAAAAAGGTGGTTGACCGGTCATATCAAACGTATATAATACCCTTACCCAGCCAACGTTATCAGGAACTTCTTCTATACATTGTCCCCAACCATTATAATCAAAACAATAATTATTATAATTAGGTTCATGAGTAGAAAAATTGAGAATATTGTTTGTTGTAAAATCAATTATTCTTATAGGAGCAATAGCTCTAATACAATAATTTATATCATCAACATTGATACAAGCATTGTCTGTAGCGTCATAAAAATAATGAGATTCAAAG
>JAVHRJ010000541.1:0-9633 GCA_036171595.1 Bacteroidales bacterium | reverse complement strand
ACCTCTTCCCATTCCGAACAGAGAAGTTAAGCCTATCAGCGCCGATGGTACTGCATTTGTGGGAGAGTAGGTCGTTGCCGACTTTATATTTTAAAGCCTAAGGAAACTTAGGCTTTTTTATTTTATTTAAATTTTTGAAAATGTTATTTGACATTAATAATATGCGATTTATTATTTAATTTTACATATAATTAAAAATATAAATATTATGAAAAAAATTGTTATTTGTTTGTTTGCTTTAAGTTCATTAATTTTAACTAATTGCAATAATCAAAGTAGTGAATCAACTAAACAAGTTGAAGTGAAAGATTCAGTAATTGTTTTAAAAACAATTGATAATTTAAAAGCTGGTATTAAAGGCGAAACTACTGCAAGTGCAAAATATGCTGCATTTGCTCAAAAGGCTAAAGAAGAAAAGTTTCCACAAATTGCATTACTTTTCGAAGCTGCATCAAAAGCTGAAAGTATCCACGCTGCTAATCATACAGTAGTATTAGAGAAAATGGGTGGCAAAATGGATGCATTTACACCTGAATTTGAAGTTAAAACAACTGCTGAAAATTTACAAGCTGCTTATGATGGTGAAACCTATGAAATTAATGAAATGTATCCAAAGTTTTTAGCTGAAGCTTCTATTGATAAGGCTGACGATGCAACTCAAACTTTTACATACGCTATTGAAACTGAAAAAAAACATCAAGCATTTTATCAAAAAGCTATTGAAGCATTAAAAGATAAAAAAATAAAAGAATTACCATCTACTTATTATGTATGTCCTGTTTGTGGTAATACTTTTGAAACTGCAAATGTTCCTGAATTTTGTGAACTATGTGCTACACCTAAAGATAAATTTTTCGTTATAAAATAAAAATTGAATTTAAAATGTTTTAAAATATAAGGGAGATTTATTCTCCCTTTATTTTTTTGCTAATTTTACATTTGAATAATCGTATTTTTACATGAAAAATATAATCAAATTTATACTTGATGATAAGGTTATTGAAATAGATTTTTCTATTCAAACTAAATATAATCCAACTTTAACTGTACTTAATTATTTAAGATCATTAAATAATCACAAAGGAATAAAAGAAGGTTGTGCCGAAGGCGATTGTGGAGCTTGTACAATTGTTTTAGCCGAAATAAATGATAATGGTGTAATTCAATATAAAACAATTGATTCTTGTCTAGTGTTTTTACCAATGATTAATGGCAAACAAATTATTACTATTGAAAATTTGGAAACTTTTACTCAGGGCAAATCCAAGCTACATTTTGTGCAAAAATCTTTAGTTGATACAAATGGAACTCAATGTGGATATTGTACTCCAGGTGTTGTTATGTCGTTATTTGGAATTTATAAAAATTATATTAATCCTTCAAAAGAAATTATTGAAAATTCATTAGCTGGTAATTTATGTCGTTGTACTGGCTATAAATCAATTGTTGATGCTGCTCAAATTGAAAATGTTAGGAATAGAGTAGATAAATTTTCTTATAATGAAAACTTTATATTAAAAGCGTTAAAAGAAATAAATTTGGATAGAGAAACGATATTTATTGATAATGGAAAGCAAAAATATATAAAACCATTTTCGATTTCTGAAGCGATTAAATATATTAAGAATAATTCTGATGCCATTATTATTAATGGTTCTACTGATATTGCATTAAGGCAAACAAAGAAAAACGAGTTTTTTCCTAAAATTATAGATCTTTCTGATGTTTACGATTTAAAACATATTAAAGAAAATGAAAAAAGTTATAATATTGGCTCAGGCACTTGCATCGAAAATTTAAGAAAATATTTTATAGTAAAATTACCTGAATTATACGAGATATTAACTGTATTTGCATCATTGCAAATTAGAAATATTGCTACGATAGGTGGTAATATTGCCTCTGCTTCACCAATTGGTGATTTATTACCCTTGTTATTTGCGTATCGTGCAAAAATTAAATTAAAATCGCTAAATAATGATAGACTAGTTGATATTGAAAAATTTATTTTAGGATATAGAAAAACAGATTTAAAAAAAGATGAAATTATTTCTGAAATAATAATTCCAAAAAATAATGGAAATAAATTAATAAAATCATATAAGATTTCTAAACGCAAAAATTTAGATATAGCTACTGTTCATGGAGCATTTAGTATTGCAATTGAAAAAAATATTATTACTGACATTATAATTGCATTTGGAGGAATGTCTGATATGACTAAACGAGCTATTAATACTGAAAAGTTCTTTTTAGGGAAAAAATGGACAAGAAAAAACGTGGAATTAGCAATGTTGATATTAGAAAATGAATTTACTCCATTGTCAGATGCACGAGCTAGTTCTAATTTTAGAAAAGTTGTAGCAAAAAATTTATTGTTAAAATTTTTTATTGAAAGTAAATTAGAAAAATCAACTTTTTAAATCATGAAAAATTTAATAAACCACGATAGTGCTATAAATCATGTAACTGGAAAATCTATTTATATAAATGATTTGCTTGTAAACGAAAAACTTTTAATAGGAAAAGTTGTTTTTAGTAAGAGTGCTCACGCAAAAATTAAAAAAATAAATTTAAAAAATGCATTAAAGGTTAATGGAGTTAAATTAATATTAACTTATAAAGATATTCCTGGTGAAAATCAGATGGGTCCAGTAATACATGATGAGTTATGCTTAGCAGAAAATGAGGTTATGTTTATTGGACAAGCTATTTTACTTATTGCAGCCGAAAATGATTTTGCTATAAAAGAAGCTGAAAAATTAATTGAAATAGAATATGAGTTGCTTAATTCAATATTAGATATTGAATCGGCAATTATAAATAATAGTTTAATTGCTAAACCACGTTTTATTGAGTATGGAAATGTAAATAAAGCTATTAAAGAATCAGAAAATAAAATTGAAGGTGAATTAAAAATTAATGGACAAGAGCATTGGTATCTCGAAACACAAACTGCATTAGCAGTTCCAGGCGAAGATAAAGAGATTAAAATATTTGCTTCGAGCCAAAATCCTACCGAAACACAAGCTATTGTTGCTGAGGTTCTTGGTATTTCGAAAAATGAGGTAGAAGTTGAAGTAAAAAGAATGGGTGGCGGATTTGGAGGAAAAGAAACTCAAGGAAATCATGTCGCAGCTTGGGCAGCATTACTTGCTAATGCAACAAAATGTCCTGTTAAAATTCATCTTTTTCGCGACGATGATCAAATAATGACAGGTAAACGTCATCGTTGTTTTTCAAAATATAAAATTGGTTTTAATAATAAAGGATTGATTAATTTTTACAAAGTTGAAATTAATATTGATGCTGGCTCATCAACCGATTTATCAATGGCAATATTAGAAAGAGCAATGTTACATGCCGAAAATTCATATTATATTCCAAATGTTTTTATAAAAGGAACTGCATATAAAACAAATTTACCATCAAATACAGCATTTCGAGGTTTTGGTGGTCCACAAGGTATGGCAATTATTGAAAATGCAATTGATAAAATTGCCCGTTTTCTTAAAAAAGATTCATCTGAAATTAGAGTGATTAATTTTTATAAAAATAAAATAAATAATATTACCCCTTATGGTCAGATAGTTAAAAATAATAATGTTAAAAACATTTTCGATAAAATAATTAAATCTTCAGATTATTATAAAAGACGGAAGCAAATTGAAAAATTCAATAGTAATAACGAATTTTATAAAAGGGGAATGGCACTAACTCCAATAAAATTTGGTATTTCGTTTACTACTTCTTTTTTAAATCAGGCGGGTGCATTAGTTAATATTTATACCGATGGTACTATATTAGTAAATCATGGTGGAACTGAAATGGGACAGGGTTTAAACACTAAAATGCTGCAAATTGCGGCAAATGAATTAGGTGTTGATTTTTGCAAGGTAAAAGTTAACGCTACAAATACCTCTAAAGTTCCAAATACTTCCCCAACAGCAGCTTCATCGGGTAGCGACTTAAACGGAATGGCAGTTAAAAATGCAATTGATACTATAAAAAGTCGTCTTATTAACGAAGTCGTTTTAAGTGAGTTTGAAAAAGTTTTTCCAAAAAATAAAATTTTAAAACAAAATATTGTTTTTGAAAACAATTATGTTTTTGATAAAAAGAATACAAAAAATAAAATTTCTTTTAACGAAATAATTAAAGCAGCATACATTAAACAGGTTAGTTTAAGTTCTACTGGTTATTATAAAACTCCAAATATTTATTTCGATCGTCAAATTGGAAAAGGTAATCCATTTTATTATTTTGCTTATGGCGTATCGGTTTCGGAAGTTGAAATTGATTCTTTAACAGGTCAATATAAGTTGTTGAGAACTGATATTTTACACGATGTTGGTGATTCTATAAATGAATGGATTGATAAAGGTCAAATTATGGGTGGTTTTGTGCAAGGTGTAGGTTGGGTTACTACTGAAGAATTAAAATGGGATAATAAAGGCAATCTTTTAACACATTCGCCTGATACATATAAAATCCCCACAGTTGGCGATATTCCTAATGATTTTAGAATCGATGTAATGAAAAATGTTCCAAATAAAGGAACAATTCATAATAGTAAAGCTGTTGGAGAGCCCCCATTAATGTTAGCTTTTTCGGTTTGGCTTGCAATAAAAGATGCAATTTCTGCTGTTGGTAATCACGAAATTGAACCTGAGTTTTCACTTCCTGCAACCTATGAAGTTATTTTGCTTTCGTCTGAAGAAATTAGAAATAAAGTAAAAAATAAAAAAAAATAAAAACATTTTAAAACTATATAATAAATTTGCGACCCATTTAAATAAAAAAAGATGAACGAAATTTTAAATAAAATTAATGTACTTGCAGAAAAGTATAAAGACTATACTGCTAATAATTTGTCAAAGTTGGTTAAAATAAAATCAACCAGTATGAATGAAAAAGATGTTCAATTAGAGCTAAAACGTCAGATGGAAGAAGCTGGATTTGATGAAGTTAGAATTGATGGATTGGGAAATGTAATTGGTAGAATAGGTAACGGAAAACGTATTCTTGCAATTGATGGACACATGGATACTGTTGATGTAGGGAATTTAGATAACTGGAGTTTCGATCCTTTTTCGGGCGAAATAAAAGATGGTTATGTACATGGTCGTGGTACCGTTGATCAAGAGGGTGGGCCAGCATCTGCTGTAACATCAGGTAAAATTTTAAAAGAACTTGGTTTCGATAAAAATCTTACTTTTTTGGTTGTAGGCTCAGTTATGGAAGAAGATTGTGATGGACTTTGTTGGAAATATTTAGTTGAAGAAGAAAAATTACGACCCGATTTTGTAATTAGTACAGAACCAACCAACCTCAATATTTATCGCGGACACAGAGGTAGAATGGAAATTGTTGTAAAATTTCGTGGTGTATCATGTCATGGTAGTGCACCCGAAAGAGGAAAAAATGCAATTTATATGGCTGCAAAAGCGGCCCTCGAAATTGAAAAATTAAACGAGAGATTAGGAACCGATCCATTCCTAGGAAAAGGTTCTGTAACAATTTCCGAAATAAAATCAGGAAGTCCTTCTTTGTGTGCTGTTGCTGATTATGCACAGTTTCATCTTGACAGGCGATTAACTTGGGGAGAAACGAAAAAGTCTGCAGTTGCTGAAATTGAAGCAATAGTAAAGGGAATGGATGCAACAGTTGAGATTTTGTATTATGAGGAACTTGCATATACCGGTTTAAAATATGGAATGGAAAAATATTATCCAACATGGAAAATTGAAGAAGGTGAACATGTTGTTCAAGCTGGTGTTAAGGCATTTGAAGGTTTGTTTAACAAAAAACCTTTAATTGATAAATGGACATTTTCAACTAACGGAATTGCCACAAATGGCATGTATAAAATTCCAACAATAGGTTTTGGGCCAGGTAATGAAGTGTTTGCTCATGCTCCTAACGAAAAGGTTCCAGTTAGTGATCTTGTTGCAGCTTCTGCATTCTATGCGGCTTATGCGTATATGATATAAACTTGTGTTGTCATTCTGAGCGAAGCGAAGAATCTGTTATTCTAGAGTTAGATGTTTCGCTACACTCAACATGACAAAAAAATAGTAAAAAACCTTAATTTTGTAAAATAAATTTAAAAACAAATCAGTGACAATCAGTTTAAATTAATTTTATCTGTGTTGCCATTATAAACAAAAATACTATGTCAGAATTCAATAAACTAATTTCAGAGATTAAAAATCTCAACACTGGACTTTTCGAAAAGGATTTTCTTTTAACATGGGATAAAACAGAAGCTGAATTAAAACAGACTTTATTAGTTGCTGAGGCATTAAAACATCTTCGTGATAATAATATTTCTGCAAAATGTTTTGATTCGGGTTTGGCTATATCTAATTTTCGTGATAACTCAACAAGAACTAGATTTTCATTTGCTTCGGCATGTAATCTTTTAGGATTAGAAGTTCAAGATTTAGATGAAAGTAAATCTCAAGTTGCACATGGCGAAACAGTTCGTGAAACTGCTAATATGATATCTTTTTTGACTGATGTTATTGGAATTCGTGATGATATGTTTTTAGGTGCTGGTCATACATATATGGTTGAAGTTGGTAATGCACTTGATGATGGATTTAAAAATGGGGTACTCCCTTCTCGTCCTGGCATTGTAAATTTGCAGTGCGATATTGATCATCCAACACAATCTATGGCCGATTTGTTACATCTAAAAAAATATTTTGGTTCGCTTGAGAACTTAAAAGGGAAAAAAATAGCAATGACTTGGGCATATTCTCCAAGTTATGGTAAACCATTATCCGTTCCGCAGGGAATTATTGGATTAATGACACGGATGGGAATGGAAGTTGATTTAGCTTATCCCGAAGGGTATGAATTAATTCCTGAAGTTATTGAAATTGCTAAGAAAAATTCAACGCAATCAGGTGGTAAATTTAATATTGTAAACTCAATGGACGATGCATTTAAAAATGCTGATATCGTTTATCCAAAGAGCTGGGCACCATATAAAGTAATGGAACGTAGAACAGTACTTTTACAAAATAACGATAATGCAGGATTAAAATCTCTTGAGCAGGAATGCCTTGCTAATAATGCAAAATTTAAAAACTGGGAATGCACCGAAGAAAAAATGAAACTTACCAAAAATGGCAAAGCTTTATATATGCATTGTTTACCTGCCGACATTTCTAATGTTTCATGCAAGGAGGGCGAGGTAGCTGACACAGTTTTTGAAAGATATCGAATTGAAACTTATAAAGAAGCTGGCTTTAAACCTTATATTATTGCCTCAATGATTTTAAATAATAAATTTAAAAATGCTGGTGCAATTTTAGAAAAGTTATATAATCAAAAAAGAGAGAGAATAATATTATAACAAATTACAATTTAATAGATACTGTGATTAATTTATATTATTAACATCTTTTTTGATTTTTTCAATATCAATAGTATTAAGCAATTTTAAAATGTTTGGGAACCATTTTTCGTGATACCCAAAACCTCCTTCTTTAAATTCTTTAATTGCCTCATCTTTTGTCCAATTACAATTTGACATTCTGTATGCGGCTACAATGCAACCGGTTCTGTCAGAACCATGTAGGCAATGTATGAGCACAGGTTTTTTTGAGCTGTTTATGGCTTTTAAGCTTTGTACAACATCATCGTAAGAAATTGTCCAGGTGTTTATTGCAATATGTTTTATTTCTAAATTTGTGTTTTTCACTTCACAATTATCTGTTTTCGAATGTCGTAAATTAATTACGGTTTTTATTCCAAAATTGCTTAATACCGACATGTTGTTTTTGTTTGGTTGCTCCGACCTGTATAAATTATCGTCAACCTTATATAAATTGTAAAGACCTTTAAATTCTATTTTATTAGCCCAATTAGATTGCCTATTATCGGTAGAAATTACTAAAGTTTTGCAACCGTTTGTTGTGAAAATAATGGCAATTAAAAATAAAAAAGCAATTGTTTTTTTCATAATTCAAAACTATAATAATACGTTTTTAAAGATATCAAACTATATCAAATTATTTTTATATTTAGGTTAAATTAAACAAAAAATATTTATATTTTAGCAAAATAATCTATATAAATGTTTCTAAAAATCGTCGTTTTATTTTTTGTTTTTTTGTTTGTACTTTGCGGTTATTCACAAGATACAACAATAATAAAAAAGAGGTTTATTACAAAAGCAGGAAAACCTGAGGTAAAACTTGCTGGCATAAATTATTTTTTTCGCAAATTTGATATAGAACAAGGATTAAGCGACCCGTATATTTTAAGAATAAGACAAAGAAAAAATGGTGAAATACTTTTTGGAACTGCTGGAAATGGTGCAGGAATTTACGATGGATTTAAATTTAAATTTATAAATGTAACTAATGGGTTAAAAAACAATATAGTTCAAGATATTTTTGAAGACAATTTAGGAAATTTATGGTTTGCAACAAGCGGTGGAGGAATTTGTGTTTATAACGGAATTTCATTTAAATATTTTAATAAAAAAAATGGATTTCCCGACAATTCTGTTTGGGTTATTTTTCAAGATAAAAAAAACAATATTTGGTTTGGTACCGAAAATGCTGGATTGTGTTTTTACGATGGAAAAACATTTAAAAATTATTCAAAAAAAGATGGTTTATGTAGTCAAAATATTCGCGAAATTTTTGAAGATGATAAAGGAAATTTATGGCTTGGAAGTAACAACGAAGGGTTAAGCGTATTTGATGGAAAAACATTTAAAAATTATAATACTAAAAACGGATTAATTTGTAATGGGGTTTTAGGTATAAGCAAAGATAAAAATGGTGTAATATGGATTGCTACTTATGGTGGTGGGTTAGTTTCTTTTAATAAAGGAGTTTTTAAAAACTTTGGATTAAAACAAGGATTAAATAATTTATTAATTTGTGATGTTTTGTGCGACTCAAAAGACAATATTTGGGTAGCAACGTCGGGCGGTGGAATGTTTATGTTTGATGGCAAAAAGTTTAATCCATTTTCTGTAGCCGAAGGATTATCAAATGATGTAGTAATTAGTTTATTAGAAGATAAATATGGAAATATATGGGCTGGTACTTATGGCGGTGGAATTTGCCAATATACAGCAAAACAATTTACGTATTTAAGCGAGACAGAAGGGTTGCCTAATAATGTTGTAAGGGGAATTGTAGGCAATTCAGATTCTTCATTGTATTTTGTTACATCTGGTGGCGGAATTTGTAATTATAATGGGAAAGAAATTAAATCATATTGCACAAATCAAGGGTTATCATCAAATTTTATAATGGGAGCAACAGCTGATAAGTATAATAATTTATGGTTAGCAACTTCTGGCGGTGGTATTTGTAAGTTCGATGGTAATAATTTTTATAAATTAAATTCCGTATCGGGTTTAAAAACAAATTTCTTTCTTTCAATAATTGCAGGTTTAAATAACGAAATTTATGCAGGAGCTTATGGTGGCGGACTTTCAATTTTAAAAGATAATTTAATTATTCATTATGGACCAAAAGATGGGTTGCCATCAATTTACATAAATGCTATTGCTCTTGATAATTACGACAATATTTGGCTTGGAACTGAAACGGGTCTTTATTTATTGAATAATAATAAAATTAGTCAAATTCATTCAAA
>JAVHRJ010000540.1:0-9682 GCA_036171595.1 Bacteroidales bacterium | reverse complement strand
AATTATTCTTTATTATACTAAAGAAATTATAAAAATATGCAAGGTTTTAACTGTTTTTCTGTTATTTCTTGCAAATATTCTCATGGTTTTATAAAGTTAATTAACTGAATATAATTTTGTTGTATGCTTTTAAGGGTCGACTATTTAGAGACCGTTGCAAAACTCCCCAAAAAACAACAAATTTCGTCATTACGAAGAACGAAACAATCTTATTTGCAATAATATACGGATTGCTTAACCAAGTCCGCAATGACGAAAAAGGAGTTTTGCAGCGGTCTCATTTATTGTTTTGCAAACATAAAACTTTGAAAAACAAGCAAGTTTTTTTGTAAATAAACTTATTGTGTTATATTTGCTTAATAATGTAATAAATAAGCAAACATGCTAATTGTTATTTCGCCATCAAAAACCCAAGATTTCTCGAAAAATATTGAAAGTAAAACTCACACAATACCTGTATTTTTAAAAGAAAGTCAAGAGTTAATTATATTATTAAAAAATTATAAATTAACAGAGTTAATATCTTTACTAAAAATAAGTAAACCTTTAGCCGAGCTAAATTATAAAAGAATAAAAAACTGGGATATATTACATCCCGAAAAAAAATCGAAAACAGCAATTTTAGCTTTTAAAGGTGAAGCATTTGAGAATATAAAAGCACATACATTTACAACATCTGATTTTGAGTTTTCGAGTCATCATATTAGAATATTATCTGGGTTGTATGGTTTGTTACGACCATTAGATTATATTATGCCACACAGATTAGAAATGAGAACTAACATTAATAATAGTAGTGGAAAAAATCTTTATAAATTTTGGAGCGAAAAAATAACTTTCGAATTAAATAGAATAGCTAAAGAAAATAATTTTAAAATATTATTAAATTTATCTTCTAACGAATATTTTAAAGTAATAAACTGCAAAATGCTTAATATAGATATTGTTAATGTTGCGTTTATGCAAAAATATAATAATGAGTACAAATCGATGGGAATTTTTTCCAAAAAAGCTAGAGGAAAAATGGCAAATTTTATTATAAAAAACAGAATTACTCAAATGTCAGATCTTGAGCAGTTTAATGCTAGAGGTTATGTTTTTAATTCTGAACTTTCTTCAAAGGGCGAAATGGTTTATACTCAATAATTTTACATTCCTCAATAAGTATAATCACTTTATCAAATTCAGTATTATTACTCTTTATAAACTAAATATTTAGGTTTACTTTTGCAAAAACAAATTTACCTAAATTGAAAATTCGCAATTTTATATTAATCAGTACTTTTGCTATTGTAGCTGTAATAGGTTTGTTTTTTTTATCAAAAGTTTTGGGCGAAAACCCAAATAAAACAGAAAAAGTTAATTTAATTAAAAATTATAATTCAAAAGAATCTATTTTTTCTAATATTTATAGTACTTCATCGGAATTTGAAGGAGTAGTTGAACTTATACAAAAAAATCTTTACGATACTGTTTCATATAAGCTTTATGTTTATAAAAATAAGGTAAAACTCGATAAAAATATTTCGCAAGGAAAAGCCGAAGAGAGTTTAATTTTTGATTTAAAAAATGAAGTAATAACAGCGTTAAATCATGAAAAAAAATTATATTATAATTTGCCTAAAAAGTTGTATAATAATAATATGGGTAAGGGTTATAAAATAATAAAAACCAATAATGTAAAAAATATTCTCGGGTATAAATGTACCCAATGGCGTGTAAGAAATGATGTAAAAAATACTGAAATTACATTTTGGGTAACTGGTAAAAAATTTAATTTTTATCAGCGGTTTTTAAAACTTTGGAATAAAACTGATAATTGCTATCAATATTTTTTAAATATTCCAGAAGTTGAAGGATATATACCTGTACAGCAAATAGAAAGGACATTATTAAGAGATGTAAAGTCTTCTATTTTAGTAAATAAAATTTCTGACCAAAAAATTGACACTACACTTTTTAATATTCCTAAAGACTATTCGCTTTTTGCTAATTAATTTTTTATCAGGCATATAAATTACTTGTGCATAGTGTTATTAAATCTAATAAAATATTGCAATTAATGTTTTTTAGCAGAATATTTTGTTGATTTAATAAAAATCTCGTAGGTTTGAATTTTATAAACAATTTAGTTAATGGAGGTAACACGAACATTTGACTTAGTTAATTATATTGCTGAAAATTATCCTAAAGAAGATATTTTAGCTGGAAAAGTTAATGGTGTTTGGAAAAAATACAGTTCTACAGATTATATAAACTTTGTGAATTATATTAGCTATGCATTACTTGAGCTAGGGTTTAAAAAACACGATAAAATAATTACAGTTACTCACAACCAACCCGAATGGAATTTTATCGATTTTGGAATGGCTCAAATTGGTGTTGTGCATGTACCTGTTTATCCAAACATTAGCGAAGAAGAGTACATATATATATTTAATCATAGCGAAGCAAAGGCTATAATTGTTAGCGATTTGGTTTTGTATAATAGAATTAAAAATTCTATTACAAAATCGCCAAACATTAAAGAAGTATTTTGTATAGATGATAATCGCGATTTACGAACTTTTAATCAACTAATAGAAATCGGAAAAAATTCTTTCGAAAAATATAAATTTGAAATTGAGAACCTCCAAAAAAGTATAAAACCATCTGATTTAGCTACAATTATATATACTTCGGGTACAACCGGTTTATCAAAAGGAGTTATGCTTTCGCATAATAATTTGGTAACAAACGCAATTGCTACTTCAAAAATTCAACCACTAAATAATTCTCACAAAGTATTGAGTTTTTTACCGTTATGCCATGTTTATGAGCGTATGATAAACTATCATTACCAATATTTAGGTATTAGTATTTATTATGCCGAAAATATTGGAACAATTGGCGAAAATTTGCGTGAAATTTCGGCAAATGGATTTTGTTCTGTACCACGAGTCTTAGAAAGTATTTTCGATAAAGTGAATACAGCCGGAAAAGATTTAAAAGGAATAAAAAAGAAAATTTTCTTTTGGTCAATAAACCTTGCACTTAAATTTGAACCCGATGGCAAAAATGGTTGGTTTTATGGACAAAAACTTAAAATAGCAAAAAAGTTGGTATATAATAAATTAGCAAAGTCGTTGGGTGGCGATTTACAAATTATTATGTCGGGAGGTTCGGCTATTCAAGTTCGCATTTTAAAGCTTTTTTCGGCAATTGGAATAAAAATTATAGAAGGTTATGGTTTAACCGAAACGTCACCTGTTATTTCAGTTAATCACCCTATAAAAGGTGGTGTAAAATTTGGAACTGTAGGTTTTGTTTTAGAGGGTATTAATGTAAAAATTGCCAACGATGGTGAAATATTAACTAAAGGCCCTTGCTTAATGATGGGTTATTATAAAGACAACGAGGCAACTAAAGAGGTAATTGATGAAGATGGATGGTTTCATACTGGCGACATTGGAAATATTGATTTAGAAGGTTTTTTAAAAATTACTGATCGTAAAAAAGAGATATTTAAAAATAGTGGCGGAAAATACATAGCACCACAAGTAGTTGAAAATAAGTGTAAAGAATCGGAGTTTATTGAACAAATATTTGTGGTTGGCGAAAATCAAAAATATACTGCCGCAGTTATATCGCCTAATTTTAGTCAATTACACTTTTGGGCCGAAAAAAACAAACAACATTTTGCCGATAATTTCGAATTAATATCAAACCTTAAAGTTATTGAAGTATTTCATAAAGAAATAGTTACATTAAATAAAAAATTAAGTCCACACGAGCAAATAAAAAAGTTTAAATTAATCGCCGATGAATGGTCACCTCAATCTGGCGAACTTAGTCCAACTTTAAAGCTTAAACGTAAAGTACTGTTAAATAAATACCAAAATGTGGTTGACGAAATGTTCGTATAACTTATTGTTATTCAGCATTTTTAGGTTTTTTTTGGTGTTTTAAAACCTTAGCTTCCATATAAAAAATTAATTCTTCGGCAATATTTTGAATGTGGTCGCCAACGCGTTCAAGTTTTCTAATTACCGATAATACATTCATTGCCATTATTACCTCATCAGGATTTTTAATGATATAATCTGAAACAATTTTTGTTGCTTCTTTATTAATTTTATTAATTGCTTTATCGCGACCTAAAATATTTCGAGTTTCCCAATTATTTTCAGTTTCGAATGAAACTAAGCTATCCTTTAATAATTCTTCACATAAACTAAACATTTCTAATACATTAGTTGAGTTAATTAATTCTTCTGAAATTGGATTTTCTAAGTCGTTTACCAATTTGCTAATTCCACTAGCGTAGTCGCCAATTCTTTCGAGATTATAATTTACTTTTAATGTCGATAATACGAATCGCAAATCAACAGCAACTGGGTTATAAAGTGCTAAAATATTTTCGCAATCACGGTCAACCATTAACTCAAAGGTGTCGACCATTTTTTCGTTTACTTTAATGTTATGTATTAAATTTTTATCGAAATTTAAAAATACTTGTTGCGATTTATTTAACTGACTGTTAACTAAATCCCACATTTCGATAATGTTTTTTTTAAGCAACTGAATTTCTGTATCTAAATGACTCATGTTTTTTTATTTTTTTATAATGTTAATATTTAATTGTTCACATTTTAACAGCCATTGTTTGTGTCCTCACAAACAATATGTACACATTATTTGCAAGAAAACAGGTTGCAAATCGTTTGTGCAGACATAAACGAAAGCGGTTGGAATAAAGTTTTGAGTATGAGTGTTTCATTTTTTGAATAATCAACCAAATCTACCTGTAATATAATTTTGTGTTTTAATATTTTTAGGATTAATAAATAATTCTTTTGTTTCGCCTTTTTCGATAAGTTCGCCAATGTAAAAAAATGCGGTGTAATCGCTTACTCTACCTGCTTGTTGAAGGTTGTGTGTTACAATTACAATGGTATATTTCGATTTAAGTTCGTAAATTAAATCTTCAATTTTTGCGGTAGAAATGGGGTCGAGTGCCGATGCTGGCTCGTCCATTAAAAGTATTGCGGGTTCAATAGCCAATGCTCTTGCAATACATAAACGTTGTTGTTGTCCGCCCGATAATTCAAAAGCCGATTTTTTTAATTTATCTTTTACTTCGTCCCATAATGCCGATTGAATTAGTGATTTTTCAACCTTCTCTTTTAATACCGACATATCATTAACACCGTTTACCCGTAAGCCATAAGCTACATTTTCGAAAATTGATTTTGGAAAAGGATTTGGTTTTTGAAAGACCATTCCAACTTTTCTTCTAAGTTCTACAATGTTTGTGTCTTTTTGATAAATGTCTTCCCCATCAACAGTTATTTTACCAGTAATTTTAACGTTATCAATTAAATCGTTCATTCGGTTAAATAAGCGAAGGTAAGTTGATTTTCCGCATCCCGAGGGACCAATTAATGCAGTTACAGTGTTTGGTAAAAAATTTATAGAAATATCTTTTAAAGCTTGAGATTCTCCATAAAATAAATTTACCAATTCTGTTGTTATTATATGTTCCATTTTAATTCATTTTTACTTTTTTCCCAAAATATTTTCTTAAAGCATTTGCTATTAAATTAACAATAAGCACAAACCCTATTAAAACTAAAGCCGTTCCGTAAGCAATTGGACGAGATTCTTCGATATTTGTTCCGCTGGTTGAAATCACATACAAATGGTAAGGCAAAGCCATTACTTGATCGAAAATACTTGAAGGCAATTTTGGTAAAAAATATGCAGCAACCGTAAATAAAATTGGTGCTGTTTCGCCCGAAACTCTGCCAACCGAAAGAATTATTCCAGTAATAATATTGGGGAATGCCATTGGTAAAACAACTTTTCGTACAGTTTGTAACTTTGTTGCACCTAGAGCTAAACTGCCATGTCTAAAAGAATTGTCAACCGATTTTAATGCTTCTTCAGTAGTTCTAATAACAACAGGCAAAACCATTAATCCTAAAGTTAACGAACCAGCTATAATTGAATCGCCAAATCCCAAAGTGTTTACAAACAAAGACATTCCAAACAAACCAAAAACAATAGATGGGATACCTGCCAAATTATTTGTCATTAATTTTATAAAGCGTTTGTAATAACTGTCTTTTGTATATTCGTTAATATAAATACCCGAAAAAACTCCAATAGGTATTGCAAAAATCATACTTCCGGCAACTAAACAAAGTGTGCCCACAATAGCAGGAAAAATTCCACCTTTTGTCATTCCGTCTTCGGGCATGGCAGTTAAAAAAGTCCAGTTTATAACGCTAATTCCATTATAAATAATAAATGAAAGAATTGCCACTAAACTTAAAACAACAATTGCACTAAAAACTCGAAAAATATTGAATGCAATGTTTTCTTTTATATTCTTATTTCGTATTGCTTTTTTACTAATTATCATCTGTTTATGATTTTCAATATGTCTGATATTAAGTTGTTAAAATTCAATGTTTTTTTGCCACAGATTATACATATTTCGCATAAATATTTCTTCTAAAATTAACACAAAAGAAACAATCAAAGGTGGGTTCATCTCTGTGTTAATTTGTGCAATTTGTGGCATATTGTCTTCAAAAATAATCAATTTTTTATGTGTCCATATTTTAAGTTGTGAATGTTTCATCTTGCGTTATATTTTTTCTTTGATGAAACATACCCCACTATTAAATTTATTGCCATGGTAATAATAAACAATATACACCCAAGTGCAAACAATGCTTTATAATGAAGTCCACCTTGAGGAGCTTCACCTAATTCTGCAGCTATAGTTGCAGGAATTGTTCTTACTGGTTCTAAAAATGAGTGTGGAATAACTGCTGCATTTCCGGTAACCATTAAAACTGCCATTGTTTCGCCTATAGCCCTTCCAATTCCTAATATGGCAGCTGCTGTAATTCCAGAACTTGAGTAAGGAATAATTACTCTGTAAATAGTTTGCCATTTGTTAGCACCTAATGCTAAACTTGCTTCTTTCATTGCTTTGGGAGTCGTTCTTAAGGCATCTTCAGAAATTGTTATAATTGTTGGCAACGCCATTATTCCCAATACAATACTGCCAGCTAAAGCTGTTTCACCTACGGGTAAATCGAATAATTTTTGTATTCCAGGAACAATAATTACTAATCCAAAAAATCCATAAACAACCGATGGTATTCCTGCTAATAATTCAACAAGTGGTTTTAAAAAATTTCTAATTTTAGGACTGGCAATTTCTGCCATATAAATTGATGTTGACAATCCCAATGGAAGTGCAATAATTATTGCTCCAAAACTTACCCATAATGTTCCCAAAACTAAAGCTAAAACTCCCAATTGTGCAACTGGCTGTGCCGTAGGGAACCATTCTTTTTGTGAAATAAATTGTGTAATTGTTACTTTTGGTGTTGCTATAATTTTTCCTGTAAAACCTTTTCCAGTATACCTTGTTGAAACAAAAGCTATTACTCCTGAATTTTTTTCTGTATAATCGCTTATGCATTGTGGTAAAAACTCAAAATTTTCGCCAATTGCCGAATCGGAATAAAATTCACTAATGTTATCTAAATTGAACAATATTATCGAATCGTTATTTCCGCCAACGGTTTTCCAATTTGTTATATTTTGATCGAATATATTTTTTATTTGTTGAGCCGATAAATTATTTATTGGATTTTTTTTGTTTACCACTAACGAAAAACCTTCTTCAATTGGCGATTGATTAAAAGTGCCGAGACCTTCGCGAAATAAAAAAATAATAATTAATACAATAGCTAAAGTTGTTATTGTACTACTTAAAAACAAAGTTCCCTCAATAATTTTTTCGAATGTTGATTTAAAGAACTTTATCATATTATACTTATAATAGTGTTTAGCGTAGAAATTTTATATCCTACACTTTTTATTGTTGTAATTATTGATTCGTCTAATTTTTTTCGTATGTTTAAAATATGAACATCAACAGTTCTTTCTTTCGATTTAGAATTATTTTCCCAAACAGTTTTGAAAATTACTTTTCTCGAAAACACTTTTCCAGGAACAGTACAAAGCAACAAAAGGATTTCAAACTCTTTTTTAGGTAAAATAAATTCTACCTCATCTTTTGCAACTAAATATTTTTCTTTATCAATAGAAAGAATCATGTTTATATTAATTATTTTAAAGAAATATAACCAACTTCAGAAACAATTTTTTGTCCTTCGTTAGATAAAATATAATTTATAAACGATTTTACTTTAGCTTCATCTTTGGTTAAGTAGTAATATTGTAAAGGGCGTACAATTGGATATAGTTTTGATTTAGCGTTTGCAACAGTTGGTTCAATATAAGTTTTACCCTTATCGTATGATATTTTTAATGGTTTTACATTTTTTTCGATGTAAGCAAATCCAACATATCCAATTGCACCTTTTGTTTGGCTAACCGATTGTACAACAGCACCTGTTGCGGGCATCATTAAAATAGTTGTGCCGTAGTTTTTATTATTTAAAACGTGTTCTTTAAAAAACTCAAATGTGCCAGAGCTTGATTCTCGTGAATAAGCAACAATTTTTTCATCGTTACCACCAACTTCTTTCCAGTTTTTTATTTTTCCTGTAAAAATTCCTTCAAGCTGTTCGCGTGTTAGTTGATTAATTTTATTTGTTGGATTTACAATAACCGAAAGTGCATCGTTTGCAATAACTACTTCTTTATATGGTTTTCCGGCATCTTGCAATTTCATTTTTTCACTCATTTTTATTTTACGCGATGCCATTGCTATATCTGTAGAACCATCAAGAAAGGCAGCTATTCCAACTCCGCTGCCACCACCTGTAACTGTAATTTTAGCTGACTTGTTTTTTTTCATATAAGTTTCTGCTTCTTTTTGCGAAAGAGGTAAAACTGTGTCGCTTCCTTTAATTTTAAGTGTTTGCGAAAATGTACTTATACTTATTATTGATAATAAAAAAAGTACCGTTGTAATTTTAATTTTTGTTTTCATTTTCTTAATTTTTATGTTACAAATTTCGTTTTATAGTGTTAACTGAATATTTCTTTAAGCTTAAATAATGGTTAATCAATTGTTAAGTTAATGTTAAAACTTGTATTGAATTCTTAATGTAAAAACATTATCTTTTAAATCTTTTGTATATCCTGCTAGGTTTTTACTAGTTTCGTTTTTTACTAAATCGTAGTAAGCTGTAATTTTTACATTTGCATCCCAACGATAAACCCAGCCAAATCCAATTGTCGTATATTTTAAATCATAATTATTTAATTTGCTTCCACTTTTTCCAATTTCGTCACCATTAACACTTGTATTTGGGTCGTACCAATCATATTTTAAAACAAGCTGATGTTTGGTTTGCATAATGTTTTGTATAAAGTAAAAATACGCACCATTAAATTTTCTAATATAAGTGTCGGTTGTTGGTTCTTTAGATGGACTTGTTGAGGTTGATGAAGTTCCTGGTTGAGTACCTTGAATAAATTCACCACGTAAACTTGTTAACCCAAATGGAAAATCGATATTTATTTGAGCATCGGCCCCAACATATTCTCTTTTTGCAATTTTCCCAATATTTATTGAACTTGAATCAACAGAATATCCCAAGTTGCCATTTGTTAAAGTTTCAAATCCATTGTAAAGATATTTTGTTGGTTGACGATAGCCACCATTATAATATGATGCTCTTACAGCATAATTTATTTTTTCGTT
>JAVHRJ010000539.1:0-9716 GCA_036171595.1 Bacteroidales bacterium | reverse complement strand
AAATTAAAATTCACAATAACAATAATTTCAAAAAAGGGTTTTTAAGGTTCGACTAATTAAAATAAGAAGTTTACATGATTTCTAAAAACCATTTGTAATATAGTTATTTTCCCCCTTTTACGATTGTACTGATTTACTCAACTATTATTTCAAAATCATCAACATATGCAACTTCCTTGTTACAAGAATATAAGTATGTATTAAATTTTATATTATCTGCACAATTTTCAGGAACAATAACTTCACCTTCAATTCTTGTCCATTCATTTGGTTTTTGAATTTTGTCTTTTACAGCAACACCAACCCAACTTATAGGTTTATTTGTTCCATCACCAATTACACCAACTAAAGTAACAGAACTAGGAACAGTTTCTATCAGTATATATGCACTAAATCTAATTTTCGTAATTCCATCTGATTTCATATTTTTCAAATAATCATCAAAACCTAAACTATATTGATTTACTGAATCAATTTTTGAAGACAATTTGCCTGAATGAGCCTTATTCTCAGAAAGAGAATTGTAACTAATTCCCCAACCATCAATTTTATCTATACTAGATTTAAGAACTACTGGTTCTTGTGGTGTTGAACAACTTGTAAAAATAAACATTACAGAAACAACTGAAAGATAAAAGAATGATTTTTTCATAATAACAATAATATTTAATAGATTAAATTAAAAATTAATTTTATTGTGCAAATATAATTAATTTTATTAAATTCTAATTATCAAAAGTTTTTTTAACAAAGGATTGATGAATTAAATGCATTTATTGTTGGATAAAATAAAATGATAAATTTTCATCAAAGCCAAATAATCTATATTAAATTAACAATACCAAAATTACATATAACTCTTAGTTAGTAAATACCTGAAAAAATAAAAGATACCTGAATATAAGTGTAAAAAATAAATTAATACAAGAAAAATAATTTTTGCATTTTTCCATTTTATCATTGATTTACTTTTTAACAATTTCAAAAAGTGAAAAACACTAAAGACAAATAGTAAAAAAAGTGAAATGATATAACCAAAAACAAAAGCAGCTTGTCCAAATTTAAATTTTTCGGCTAAAAAAGAAGCTAAAGCAAATGATATAATTACATTAAACCAACTAATCATTAAATACTGATTCTTAATACAATTTTTTAAATCAATTATAAATAAAAAGAAGGGGAATGCTATTGCAAGAATGAGAGATATTACAACATTGGGCGTATAATATTTCATGACTCCAAAAAAAGTAAAAATTATTTCATCTTTCATGTCGGCTGTACTAATAATATCATTACTATACGTTGCAATATATTGATATATTAAAACAGCTAATGTTGGCAAAAAAAGAATAAATATTTTAAAATATAATTTAAAGTTTTTCCAATAATACATCAGCAAAAATATCCCTGTAGCAGGTGCAAAAGAAATTATGAATGATGGTTTTGCAAAAGCACTTAAAGCCATAAACAAAGAAAATAAAAGTAAAATGACAGGTTTATTATACCATTCATTTCCTTGATTTATTTTAACCATAAAAAACAAACAAATTAACGAGAACGGTTTAATCATAAAAATGGTGGGACTATGCCAAGTATTTGGACCCCATTGACCTAAATAAAGATTAGTGTTAAAAAAGGAAAGATAAATGGGTGTAACAAATAATAAGCTTAAGGAAACTATCAAAAGTGAAATTAAGGAATAATTGTCTTTATGAAAATAAACTGCAATTCTGTAAATAATATCAAATATTATTACAACAAGTAACGATAATAAAACTACTGAAATGTCTAACAAAGTCCAATGAAGTGTTAAAAGAAAAGATAATTTATGAAAATAGTATACTATATAATGAAATAATGGATGTGGGAAAAAATACTCACCATTTATTATTGGAAGTATCCTATTAACATGTGTACCTAAATCAGTCGAAAGACCATAGTAAGCCTGAGAATAAAAGATTAACCATGCTAATGAGCCTATAAAAAAATATACAAATAATCGTACGAGTAATTTAAGATTTTTAGAAAGTTCCATTGTACTATTATGAATTACCTATAATTATTTTCTTTTTGTACTCTTTAACCATTTTCTTATATACTAAACTAGCTTTAACCTACAAACTCATCAATTATTTTTATAAAATATTTGTAACTACACAGCATTAAATTTATAAATTATTTTTGAATTACAGCATTAGTTATTATTTAGCCATTAATTTCACAAATTTTAAACTACCAAAGATAGTTTTCTTAGTGAACTTAGCAAAACGATTTCACGAACATCAATAAAATAAAAAATATTTGTGAGTAAATCTGTGGCAGGTATTTGTTTTTTAACATTTTAAATCGGCTGAGTAGTTACGAGTTTTGAAATAATTTTATAATTTCAATAATTCTTTATCAAAGAATTATTTTATCTCATAATTTAATAGCTTTCATTATATTACAGATTATATCAACATCTTCTAATGTTAGCTCAAAATACATTGGTAATCTAATCAAAGTATTAGTATAATAATCAGACATTTCTAATTCTCTTCCATCATGTTTACCCAGGTAGTAAGGTGATGAATGTAAAGAGATGTAATGAAAAACAGCCATAATATTATTTTCCTTTAATATTCTTATGATGTCGTTTCTATCAGATAAATTATTGCAAACCAGATAGAACATATGCGCATTATTTGTAGCAAAATCAGGCAGATTAGGGAGCTTAATGATTCCTTTATCTTGTAGAGGTTCTAACAATTCATAATATCTATTCCACAACTGTATTCGTTTATTTTGTATCTCTTTAATATTTTCAAGTTGTGCAAATAAAAATGCAGCAATAATTTCTGATGGCAAAAAGGATGATCCAATATCCACCCATCCATATTTATTGACTTCTCCTCTAAAGAATTCGGCTCTGTTAGTTCCTTTTTCCCAGATAATTTCAGCTCTTTTAAATAATTTCTCATCATTAATTACTAACATTCCACCTTCACCTGAAATAATATTTTTGGTTTCGTGAAATGAAAATGCTGCTAAATGCCCTATTGAACCTAAAGGTTTTCCTTTATAAAAAGAATCTATTGCTTGTGCAGCGTCTTCAATTACCAATAAATTATATTTATTTGCTAAATCCATTATCTTGTCCATATCACATGCAATACCCGCGTAATGCACAGGTACAATTACTTTTGTTTTAGGTGTAATTAAGGATTCTATTAAATCCACATTTATATTTGGATTTTCCTTATTGCTGTCTGCAAAAACAATTTTTGCACCTCTTAATGCAAACGCATTTGCAGTTGAAACAAAAGTGAAAGAAGGCATAATTACCTCATCTAAGGGCTTAATATCAGCCAATATTGCTGCCATTTCTAATGCATCAGTACAACTAGTTGTTAACAGTACTTTTTTAAAACCATATTTCTCCTGAAAAAACTGATGGCATTTCTGAGTAAACATTCCGTTGCCAGAAAGCTTACCCGAAGATACGGCTTTATATAAATAATGTGTCTCTTTACCTGTTAAATAGGGTTTATTAAAAGGAATATTCATTTCTAACTCAAATTTAATTTATCTTAAATATCTTAATAGCACCCTGCTCTCCTATTTGATTTGTTAAATACGGCTTTAACGTCTCTTGCTGAAGAGGATCTGAGCCTACAATGATAAAATATTTTGCACCTTTTTCAATATATTTTTTAAGAATTTCCGGATTATAGTCGAATAAAAAATTAGTCCACCCCGGGTGGTCAATTATATATAAAGAATAGCAGGTACTCATATCTGGAAGAACAATAACTTTATCATTTGGTTTAATGCCAATTTCTTTTAAATAATCTTTAATGTAAAATAAATCCTTATAACTGGATTCAGGAAAATATTGCCAATTGTAACGTTCAATAATTTTTTTATGAGCATAATTAATGTCTTGAATCAGTAAAAAAGCTAGGGCACATATAAGAAATGAATAAGATGAAATTTTTATTGTTTTATTTTTAAGATTCTTTAAATAGTTATCCATTACCTGAAATGAAATTAACAATAAAAAGAAAGGAACTATAAAAAAACTAATGGTGTAGTAATCATGCTCTTTAAGATTACTAAACCAAAGCATAGCAAACCCAAAACTACCTATTATGTAAAATAGAAAAATAGTTAAAAAAGCTTTATTAGTACGTTTTATAAATACAATTGAAATAAAAAAACAAATTATGAAAATTAAGTACATTACTGGTTTGTAATATTCATAGTACCATCTTTGAGTAATATTTTGCCACACCAATTTAATAGAGGGCCAATCCATCGACCATATAGGATTAAATTGAAATAAATAGTACATTTGTTTATGCATATTATTATAATAATATGCATATAGATACCAAAGAAATATTGATAAAAACGGAAGTAATAGTATTAATAAAAATTTAAAGAATTTATCAAAGATAAATTCTTTGCTATCTTTAAATTTAATAAATGGTATTCGTTCAAAGACTAAAAGGCCAATTAAAACAAACAAACTCATTGCTTCTGATAATTTCAACAATGATGCAATCGCAAATAATGCAAGAGCAATATAAAAGTGTTTAACTTCATTATCTTTATAAAATAACATGAAATAATACCACCCAATAAAGGTAAAAGCCAATGCAGGAACATTTAACAAAAAATTATTAGTATAAAAAATGATTACAGGTGAAATAAAAGAAAAAAGTGTCAATACTATGGACAAATATTTGTTTGAGATAAACAAATTGAACAGCTTAAACAAATAAAATAACCCGATAAAATATACTAGTATTACTAAAAAACGATAAATAAATTCATGAAAGCCGAATATTTTATATAAAATACCAACCGTATAATAAAATATAGGAAACTCTTCAGTACAATATCCAGAAGTATAATTGTCGGATAAAAGGCAATGCAGTTGGGGCTTGAAAAAATTGAAATCTTTGTTTGCATAGTTCAATGCTTGAGAAGCACAATCTGTTTGCCTCCAGCTATGAATAGCTTGCGGGCGATATTTTATTATTTTATGATAATTAAACCGATAGGACATTATTAATAAAACAATAAATAACAGGCTATATACAAATACTTTTGTATTAATAATCTTATATATTCTGCTTAATACTGAATTCATTGATATTATTTGTTTTTAGTTATAACCAATAATGGTAAATATAATCTACTTGTTTTATTTCAAATGAATTCTTTAAATAAAATTTGCATGCATTAACATTGTTTTTTTGAGTTGTAACTTCAATAATATTAATATTGTTATTTAAAAAATAATTTTGGCATAATTTTATTAATTTAGAACCAATTCCTTCTCCTCTATTATTAAAATCAACACCTATTAGTCCAATTTCTCCAGTTTTCTTTTTAATTTTTAATGTTATTAGTCCAATGATTTTGTTTTCATTATTATTTATTATGATAACCTCATCAGCTATTTCTTTATTAATAGACTTTTGAATCCATGTTTTATATAAATGCTCAAAACTTCCAGTTGGTAATTTTGAGTCAATTTTAAAACGGGAGAATTCTCCCGTTTGATAAGTTATACTTAAAATATCATCATTTAGTTTTTGAAATAAAGCTGATTTCACATTCTGCAATAAATTAGTATCGTAATCAAAATCTTCAACAGTAATATTCTTAATAAATGTGACCTTTTTATCAATAATTTTTGAATCATCTAAATAATTAATCTTATTTGATTTATAATTACTTTCATTTAAGAATACGTATGCTAAAGAATATGAATTGCTTTTTAAAACATTTAATGAATTATTAAAATCTTTTTCACTCATTTGAGCATCAATATATATTTTTGCAATTTTAATATTAAAAAAATCCGAATCCCAACTTAAATGCTCAAACATTTTTTAATAATTTATGATTTCATCAATAATATAAAAGGGACGCCCTTTAACATTATTAAATATTTTTCCGATATAAAGTCCTACAATTCCTAAAACAAAAATAATTAATCCTGATAAAAACCAGATCGATATTATTAAACTAGTCCAACCTGGCATTAAAACATAGCCCATCGAATACTTCACTAAATTAAAAACTGCAAATAAAAGTGCAAGTCCTGATACTATTAAGCCTAATTTAACAGTAAGTTTTAAAGGCTTTTCAGAAAATGAAAGCATTACATCTAAGGCTAAATTTATTAATTTCCTAATACTATACGAACTTTTTCCTTTTTCCCTTTCTGCGTGTTCTACATCAATAGTTGATATATTAAAACCTACCCATTTTACCATAGTTGGGAAATATCTTATATTGTCTTTCATTAACAATATGGCTTGAACTACTTTTTTACTATAAATCCCAAAGTTGCCAATAGTTGCATCTTGTTTAGTTTCAGTTAAATAGCTTAGACCCCAATAGAAAATTTTTGAAAAATTTTTTTTAAAAAATCCATCCTGCCTATTAGACCTTCTTGCTAATACAGAATCAAAACCTTCTTGAATTTTATTTATCAAATTTGGAATTTCTTCTGGTTTATCTTGCAAATCACAATCCATAACTACAACATAATCACCAGAAGCATGTGCAAGACCAGCAGTAATAGCATAATGCTGTCCGAAATTACGAGATAAATTAATTCCTATTACTTTATTATTAATGCTGGCGATTTTCTTTATAACTTGCCAGTCACATTCGGGGCTATTATCATTTACAATAATAATTTCATAGCTCTCAATATTCAATTTTTTAAAAGTATCAATAAGCCTTGCATATAGTTCTTCAATAACTTCTGAACATCTGTATGAAGGAGTAACAACTGAAATATATGGTAATAAACCTTGTGAATTTATCATAAATAGCCATTAGAAAATTCAAAATATAATTGCAAATTTATAATTAATTGTGTGTTATAGCAAAAATAATTAGCAATCATTAAAAAAAAGAGAAAAAACTATTATTATTTTAAAGCTAATATTTTTACTAGCAATAAATCCATTTATTTTTTTTCTTTATTTTGAATAGCCCAAATAGCATCAAGGGTTAACATTGAATCAAGTTTAATATTTTTCATCTCAGCTTTTTTCTTTATTTGTTCCATCCAGTTCTTATCTGTTTTGATATAATTCCGCATGTCCATTATTTTGCGCTGAAATTCAGCATTATAAAAAATCTTTTTCCCGAATGGTTTGAATAAATTATAAGCATTTTCAATGAAACCCCACCCCAAATTTGGCAATGTTGCTTCAGTTGCCATAATTATAATCACATCATGTTTAGAGATTTCACTATTTAAATCCACCTGACTTGTTTCTAAAGGTGTTTGATAACTGTCAGGAAATATTTGCTTATTATAAAACCAAAAATGGCTATTTGAAAATGCATTACTTATCCCAAAATTAAACATACCCCAATAATAACTATCGGCAACAACAAGAACAGAAGGTTTTATTTTATTTGAATCTGATTGAATTTGAATTTTAGGATAAGCCATTTTAAATGAATTTAGTTTAAACAATAAATTCATACCTTCGGCAATATCATAATCAACATCTTTAGCATCATCTAATTCAATGGTGTTCCAAAATAAATTGGGCATATCAATATTTCTTAACTTTTCTATATATTGAATAATAGAATCCGCGACTAAACAGGTGCTATAGGAACTCCAATGTATTCCATACTGAGGATATAAAGGATATTTTGAAATGCTTTTATTTTCAATAAAATATTTATTAAAATCAATAAAATTCAAACCTTGTTCCTTTGCCAGTTTAACATGACAATTATAATTTGTCAGACCCTTTTCTGATTTCAGGTTTTCAGGAAAATATTCAGGATAAAAAGAACCTTTGCCTGCTGCAAAAATTACAATCAAGTTCTTATTTAATTTACTTAATGTATCCTGAATAAACTTTAATTGCTTTATTCGATGGGCAATACTGTCCATCCCAATAAAATCTCTACCATAATAAGCATTAATATAACCTTCTTCGTATAAATAATTTTCTTTTCCAATAATAACACCATTTGCTTTAGCAATATTATAAAGACTAAATGCGATCTGGTTATTTATTCTGACGAAAAAATTTCGGAAACCAAAATGCTCATTTAGATATTTTTCACGTATTAACTGAAATCTACCAGAAAACCATGAACAAGGTGTTAATATTGTATCAGGTGCAGGAACAATTGCACCTTTTAATGGTTCTTCTTCAAATATTTTAGAATAATTCTGTAATGCCGGAATTACAAGCAGTACTACAAAAACTAACAATAAAATATTTTTCTTAAAAACCGTTCTCATTAAAATCTAAAATAAATAAAAGGATTAAAACCCGATGCAGTTATTGAAGCAATTGATAACATAAATAATAATATAACAAATGGCGCAAAACTTATATACGATGAAAAACTATGTTTATCGGCATATACTTTATCCTGAATTCTCTGACCAATTTTAAATACTGTGAAAAAGGCAAATAATAATGCCAAAATAAAAATAACAATCACTTCCTTTTCGATTATTATAGATTTAGGATGTGTTTCAAATTCGAACATTTTCTGAATATATAAAAATGCATCATCTAACTTTTCTACCCGAAAAAATACCCATCCAATTATCACAAAAAAGAAAGTAAGTATCATGCTCGGAATCCGCCCAATGAATTGATAAAATTTATTTAATCCCACTCTTTCAAGAACTAAAAAAACACCATGGTATGCTCCCCACAACACAAAACTCCATGATGCACCATGCCATAGGCCTGATGCTAGGAAAACAAACCAGAGATTAAAGTACAGTCTTGATTTCGACTTTACTTTGTTTCCACCCAAAGGAATATATAAATAATTCCGCATCCAGTTTCCTAATGAGATATGCCATCTTCGCCAAAATTCAGTTATACTGCCAGAGACATAAGGATTATTAAAGTTTTCGGGAAATTTAAAACCAAGCATTTTACCTATTCCTAATGCCATATCTGAATAACCTGAAAAATCAAAATAGATCTGAAATGTATAAGCCATAATTCCAATCCAGGCTGTAAATGCTGATATTTCATTATAATTCATAGCAAAAACAGCATCAGCTTGCGCACCCAGAACATTTGCTATTAATACTTTTTTTGATAAACCTAAGACAAAACGAAATAATCCAGTGATACGCATATCTACATTCTCGTTTGAGCTTCTATCTTTTATTTGGTCGGCAATTTCATGGTACCTAATGATGGGTCCGGCAATAAGTTTCGGGAATAAAATTATATATAGCTGATAGTCCCAAAAATTAGTTAATGGTTTATGTACCCGCCTATAAACGTCAATTACATAAGTTAAGGTTTCGAAAGTGTAAAAAGAAATTCCTATGGGTAAAATTAACTTGGTCCATAATACCTCTTTGATACCAATTGCTTCAAGTGCAATATTTACATTACCAATAAAAAAATTTGAATATTTAAAATAAAACAGAAGACCAAGATTTACACAAATTGATATTGTTAATGCAATTTTTCTTTTCCATTCAATTGAGATTGATGACATCCACCTCACAAGAAAAAAATCCAACAAAGTAGTACTAAGAATGACAAAAATAAATCTTGGCGCACCCCAACTATAAAACACTATACTAAACAATAAAAGAGCAAGATTCTTATACCTTTTACCAACTAAAAAATACACTATAAGAAGTGAAGGAAGAAAATAAAACAAAAAAACTATACTACTAAATACCATTTAAA
>JAVHRJ010000538.1:0-1882 GCA_036171595.1 Bacteroidales bacterium | reverse complement strand
GAACTTTCACGCATGTTTCCAGCTGGTTTGATGACTAATACTTTTCCAAACGGCATTCTCAATAAAATATTTCCTCTTGGAATAAAAGGTCTACTTAAATGGCAATTACAAAAATTTAAACTACGATTTGCAAAATATATACTAACCCCCACTCATACAGCCAAATACTCAATTCACAATATATTGAATTATCCCAAAGATAAAATATTTACTACTTACGAAGCTGCCAATACGAATTTTAAAAAAATAACTGATCAAAAATTATTGTCAAACATAAAAAATAAATACAAGTTACCAAATAAATTTATCCTATACGTCGGTGATATTGGTACAAATAAAAATGTACCCAGTCTTGCCAAAGCTTGTAAAAAATTAAAAATACCCCTAATAATTGCAGGTGGTTCAGCCGTCAAACAAGTTCACGCCGACCCCTGGACCAAAGACATTATTTGGATTCAATCAAATCAATCAACATACCTAAAAAGTTTAGGGTTCGTCCCTAATGATGATTTGCCAGCCATATATAATCTATCATCAGTTTATTGTCAGCCATCATTTGCTGAAGGTTTTGGTTTGCCACTCTTGGAAGCCATGCAGTGCGGTACACCCACCTGTTTTTCAAAACAAACATCTCTTTCAGAAATAAGTGATTATTCAGGTATTTTTTTTAATCCATATTCTATTGGGGATATTGCCAATAAACTTTTATTATTAATAAACAATAAAAAGTTGCGTCAAAAATGTGTCAAAATGGGATTAGCTAGATCTAAAATATTTTCCTGGAAACTTTGTGCTTTAAATACACTAGCTGTTTACAGATTGTGTCAAATAAGTGAACAAAAATAAACAACACTTTATTTCAGTTATAATTCCAATTTACAAACAAGCGGAGACTATAAGACAAGATATATATAATATATATGACACGCTTGAACGTATTCGTTATGAATACGAAATTATTGCTGTCGTTGATGGGCTTAATATTGATAATTCATACAATGAAATCAAAAAATTAAAATTAAAAAATCTAAAATTGTGTGGGTACCAACACAATCACGGTAAAGGATACGCCATACGCTATGCCATGGCCAGAACTAAAGGAGATTATGTTGCTTTTATCGATGCAGGCATGGAAATTGACCCAAATGGATTATCACTAATAATTGAGCAATTAGAATGGTATCAGGCAGACATAATAGTTGGTTCAAAACGACACCCTGCTTCTATCGTAAATTATCCAATACAGCGGAAGATAATTTCATTTGGTGCCCAAATAATCTCCAAACTATTATTAAATATAAATGTTAAAGATACTCAAGCAGGATTAAAAATATTTAAGCGAGAAGTTCTTGAAAAAACATTACCTAGACTATTGATAAAAAATTACGCTTTTGATCTTGAATTATTATCAGTTGCCAATAAACTTGGGTACATTAGAATTTATGAAGCTCCAATCAAACTAACCTATAATTTTAAAAGTTTGACCCATGCCACTGGAATTAAAATTATTTTTAATTGTCTCTATGATGCATTAGCAATTTTTTATAGACTTAGAATTAAAAAATATTATGATGACAAAAATAAACGAAAATGGTTTTATGATCCCGAGTTAGATATGAGAATTAATACTGGAAAATAACATGAAAAAACCATTTTTTTCAATTATTATTCCAGTAAGAGTCGAAAATGATTATTTAGCCGAGACTAGACAAAAAATAAAACAACAGACATATCAAAATTTTGAGTTACTAGTTATAACCGATACTATAAGTAAAAATCAAAATCCATGTATTAAACGTAACCTAGGGGCAAAACAAGCAAAAGGTAAGTATTTATGTTTTATTGATGATGATTCATATCCCGACAAAAATTGGCTAAAAAA
>JAVHRJ010000537.1:0-1884 GCA_036171595.1 Bacteroidales bacterium | reverse complement strand
ATTTGGACCTCCTACGTACACGTTGTTACAATCGTCAACGGCTATACCGCCTTGAACTAAAGGGGTGTAAAACTGTCCAGCCCAGCTAACAGAAGTAGCTGCAATTTGACCGCCTGTGGCTTTGTTATAAGCAGCTAATCCTTGTCCATCATAATAATATAAATAATCATTATTTGCATCTAATCCGTTAAAAGCGTTTGAATGAAATCCACATATTCCATTAGGACAATGGTTTGATGCTTCTTGAAACCCCCACATTCCATGATTTACTTGCCATATATATCCATTCAGCGTATTATTAACCAATGAAATTAAATGACCATTAGATCCAAAAGATGAATTTGCATAAACAACAAATAAATTTCCTTGATTGTCAACTGTATTACAAGAAATATCTTGACCAGCTCCAGGTAACCCAGTAAAATTGGCAGTAGAAACAGCACCAGTGTTTGGATTTATTAAACCACCATTTGTATTTCCGGCTGTACCACCACCTAAACCTATTATTCTATTTAAGTTACAGTCAAAAATTAAATCCCAAATTTCATTAAAAGAACTATTTTGATTAGAAGTAAAACCATCGGATACACCATTTAAATCAATCCTATATGCTATAGCACCGCTACCATTAAATCCATCGCCAATATATATTCTATTTGTTAATCTATCAACAATAAAATTTCCTTCATAATCGGCAACTGTAACGGTAGTTGAGTGCGTCCAAGCTAATGTTCCAGCGGGAGTATATTTTTTAATGTTCCAAATTCCGCTTGTATAATCATGAATGTATACGTACAAGTTGTTATTCCAATCATAATCAACATCGTAACCCCAATCATCGCCTGACATCATTAATCCCGAAATCCAAGGGTCTATAATTAAAGTTCTTTCTAAATTTGCAATTGAAACAAAAAATGAAATAGTGTTATCTTTTAAAATATAGGAGGAAGCAACATCACCATTAGCATTTGAATAATAACTTTTAGGCGTATGCTCTATAATGTCATGCAAAGGCGTTTTAACAATAATATTTCCGTTATTATCAGCTATCATTTCTTTAACATCTCCACTATATTTTAGCGAAATATCAGAAACATCTGCGCCTGGGTGAAGGATTAAATTATATTTTAAGCCCGAACTATCAGAAGGCATTATGTATTCAATATCAATATTTTGATAAATATTTTTATATGTTATTTTTTTATACCCATTACAAATATCTTTATGCATACCAAATGTATAATACCCATCAGCTTTTTCTGAAGCTTCAATTTTTACATTTGGATTAATATTTTGCCATTCAGCATTAAGAAAATAAGATACTGGAACATTATACCTTCTTTTTATTTCTGTGTTGCCTTCAATAAAATCTTTTATTTTTCTAGCAATAGGTTTTCTGTTAATTAAAGTATCGAGTCTAATAATTAGACCTTTATCGGTAAAATAAAATCTCTCATTGTTATCGAAATTTGTAAACAACACTTTTTTGCCATTAATATCATCAAATTGCCCTTTGTTTTCAACAAAAACTTTTTGACTTTTTATTGGTGCCTGAAAAATTGTTTTTTTGTATTCAGTTTGGGCACTAACTGAAATAAAAAACAATAAAAATAGGTTTAATAAAAACCATTTTGAAATGTTACTGAAAATTTTCATAAATATATATTTTTATACAAAAGTGTAATTGTAAAGATATGTTTTTTAATCAAGACGAGTCAAAATAAAATAGGTTGCCATAAAAACAAAAAGCCCTCTATTTTTCAGTAGAGAGCTTTTTTTAAATTTGTTTACATTTTTACCTAACCACGGTAACTGCGCCTGTTTTTTCATGGTCGTTACCCCTAAAATCTTTAAATTTAGCAAGCCATGTATAGGTGCCTATTT
>JAVHRJ010000536.1:0-33671 GCA_036171595.1 Bacteroidales bacterium | reverse complement strand
GTTTGCAATAAAATAAGAGAGTAAAACTCCTGTTAAATTATTTATAAAATGTGCTAATATTGGCAACCACAAACTGCCTGTAACTTCTAGTAAATATCCAAAAAACACACCTAAAAATAAACGTGGTAAAAAGCCAAAAAATTGCAAATGAATAGCAGAAAAAACAATAGCAGAAATCCAAATTCCCCAATGTGAACTTTTTGTCCACTCAATAAAAATGCGTTGTAACAAACCTCTAAAAAGTAACTCTTCGCCCAATGCAGGAATAACTGCTATTAACAAAATGTTATAAAAAAGTCCAGAAACAGAATTTACATTTAAAAAAGCTTGAGTAATTTTTGCAGCATAATCTTCAGAGTTTCTCATCCACAATTCAATGTCGCTCATAAATGCAGGAAGATGTAAGAAAGAATTTAAATAGGCTAACCAATTTGAAAATGGTAAAAAAGCAATTCCTGCAAAAATTGTAACAAATAACACTGAAAGTTTAATACTTTTATTAATTCTTAAAAATTCTGTAACTGATGGATAGCAGAAATAACCAAAAATAAAAGGTGGAATAACAAATAGCCCAATACTTTGAACTAATTGTAAAAATTTTAAAATCTTAACTGTTTCGGGGTTATTATAATCTGCAAGTAATTGAATATTTTGGAAAATATCCCATTTAAAAACAGTTACTGAAATTATTATGCCTAAAAAATAAATTAAAAAAAAGCTCGATATTGTAATTAATATTGCGATTCCGAATTTTGAACCTGGCGAAAGTCTGTAAAGTATCCCTTTTATCATAATAAGATTATTCTGTACAATTTTTACAAATTTGATGTTTTTTTCTGTCTTTTAAAACTGAAAATCGAAATAAATTAAATTCTGAATTATTCCATAATTCATTAAAATTGTTGTTAATAATATTACCGAAATTATGTTCAGCATTTTTGTCGTAACAACATGAAATAATATTGCCATCGAATGTGAAAACAGCATTTGACCATAGCCTAAAACAATTGTTTTTAAGTATTTTATTTATCACAAAATTCCCATCTTTATTTTTCGAGTATCTTTTAAATTTTTTTGCGTTAGGCAAATACTCGTAATTATTATAAATCTGCATTGATTTAAGAGATAATTTATTTGCTCCTAAATATTTTGTTATTTGTTTTAACAAATAAATCTCATGCTCATTATATTTGTTTACAAGCGTTTGTATTATAATTTCAGGAGTACTCGATTTTAAATTGTTTTTTGTATCGACAATATTTTTAATGCCGTTTTTTACTTTATTAAAATCGCCTCCAATTCTGTATTTTAAATATGTTTCTTCAGTGGCACCATCAAGTGAAATAATAATTTTTTGTAATTTACTTCTAACAATTTTATCACAATAATCTGTATCCAAGAAATGACCATTTGTTGAAATGCAAACAAACATTTTTTTGCTTACTGCATAAGTTATCATTTCTGTTATTTCGGGGTGTAAAAACGGCTCCCCTTGTAAATATAAATTTAAGTAGAATGTTTTTTTACTAATCTGGTCAATAAGTTTTTTAAAAAGTTCTATTTTAATTTTTCCCGATGGGCGTGTTAATGTTTTTTTTCCAGTAGGACATTCTTCGCAATTTAAGTTGCACGTTGTTATTGGTTCAATTGTAATTGCAAAGGGATTTGCCCAAATAAAAGGGGTTTTAAATAAAATAGAAAGCAAATAACTATTTAATAATATAAACAAATTCCAAAGTCTGGTAAAAGTGAGTACTTTAAATATTTGTCTAATTTCGAAATAGGTATGCAACATATTTGCAAAAATAATCAATTTATTTTATTGACCTTTTAGGAGTTGTAATCAGCAAATAAAATTAATAGCTTATTTTTAAATAAAAGATTAATGAGGGTTAATTACTTATGCGAATCAAGGGTTAAAAATACTATAAAAGCATTTTTCTTAGCATCAAATAAAATGTTTTTCGTAATTCCCACATATGTCGTCATTCCCGCGAATGCGGGAATCTACTGTTCGAAGAAGATACTTCTGAATCGGACAAACATTGTGTTTTCTGTTTTCATTAAGACAGACAAAAATGAAATGCGAATATTTTATGGCTCTTTATGTGGAATTATTCGCTTATCTTATGAGACCGCTTCGCTTAGTTCCCGCATTCGCGGGAATGACGACAAAAAAAGAACCTTTGATTTTAATTGCTTATAAATAAACAATTATTAATTCGATTCTAATACTTTAAATAGCTCGTCTAATTTTGGCGTTAAAATAATTTCGGTACGACGATTTTTTGTTCTTGCCTCTGGGGTTTTAGATGCATCAATAGGCAAATATTGACTTCTACCAGCCGCTGTTAATCTTTTTGCATCAATTTTAGAATTTGTTAAAATTATTTTAACAATTGCTGTAGCACGTTTTGCGCTTAAGTCCCAATTGTCTACAATTCCGTTTGTTCCTTTAAAAGTAACATCGTCGGTATGACCTTCAATTAAAACATTAATATCGGAATTTTTTTCTAATACAGCCGTAAGCTCTTTTATAGCTTTTTGACCTTTAGGATCAACATCCCATTTGCCCGATTGAAAAAGTAATTTTTCATCGAGCGAAACATATACCTTTCCGTTTTTTTGGTTTATCGAAAGTCCTTTTCCTTCGTACCCTTGTAATGCGTTTGATACTTTATCTTTTAACGCTTTAACAATAGAATCTTTTCTGCTTAATATGCCTTCTAGTTCTATTAGCCGAGCATTCTTTTTCTCAAGTGCTTGATTTTTTTCATCTAATTGAGTTGTAAGTTCATCAAGATTAGTTTTTTTCTGATTAAGATCTTTTTCCATCTTTTTTAAATCATCTTCTTTTTTTTGCAATATTTCTTGTAATTGTTGTAGTTGAATTAATAATTTTTGAGCTTCGTCGGCACTTTCAACATTTTTTAACTTAAGCTTTTTCATGAGCTCGTCGTTTAGTTCATTTATTTTATCGTACTGTATAGTCATTTTTCGAAGTGAAGTTCCTAAAGTAAAAGTATCTAACTTTACTGCGTCTAATTGTTTTTGAATTTTTAAAACACCCAAGTCAACTTCGGCCGATTTTTCGGTAAGTTCTTTATTCTGGTTTTTTAAAAAATCGCGTTCTTCTGCACATTTTTCACTTCTACTCTTCATATCTTGATATTGGCGAACAGGTACACATGAGGTGCCTACATAAATAACAGTAATGATTGTGAAAAATAAAAACAAATTGTTTTTTCTCATAATGTAAAGATTTTGAAAATATTAATCAAACTTAATATAAATTAATTTATTAAATTTTTAGTAAATGGCATTTCTTTTAACATTTATTTGTTGAAAACAAAGTTTTTTATTTTAAAAAAAATTATATATTTGTAAATACAAACAATTAAAAATCAAGTTAAATGAAAAAATCATTAATGTTTATTATTCTCGTTGTTTTGTCAACGTCAATATTTCAATCGTGCAAAAACGAAGTTAAGTATACTGTAGGAATGACCGTTGCTGCAAAATGGACTGATAACGAATTTTATCTTGCAAATATTACTGCCGTAAATGGCGATAAATGTTCGGTTGATTATACCGATGGTTCAAAAGGCGAAGTTAAAATTGCCGATTTAAAACAAATTGCCGAAAAATCTGAACTTAAAGTAGGCGATAAAGTTTTAGCAGTTTGGTCTGGTTCAAAATTTTATTCTGGTACAATTAAAGAAATGAAGGAATCTGGAGCTACAATTACATGGGACGATGGAACTGCAGATAGCGAAGTGGCTTATGGAAAAATATTAAAAGTAAAATAATTCTATTTTAGCATTTTTAATGTCTTGATTTGTGTTTTTGTCGACCAATAAAGCTCTAATTCGTGTTTTTATAAGTCAAAAAGCCATGGTTCGTGTCTTCACGAACCATGAGATTATTTTAATTGCTCCCAAACAAATTTAATAGTTGCTCCAACCTTAAAGTTGTCAACTTTTTTATCGTTTTTGGTAATTATACTATGTTCCTCAAGTATTTGTAAAGTAAAAACGTTTGTTTTTGTTGCAACAATTTTAGTTTTTCCTATATCTAACCATCCCGTGGTATTTATTCCAAAAATTTTTTCTTCGAAAAATTTAGAAAGTTTGCCAATTTGACCTTTTAAAGGTAATTTATTGTTGTAATTAGCTTTAATTATAACTGAAGTTCCATTTTTTGAAATAATAGTTCCCGTTATTTCAAATGTTAGTGTATCGGTTTTTAAATTTGTTGATTTAGTATTCTCTTGCGAAAACAAATTGTTGGCGAGTAAAATTATTGCAATAAATATAATGTTTTTTCTCATTGTTATTCTATTTTTTAAAATGGATTTTCAAAAATAAAACATCCTGCTTTTTCGGGATGATCAGAGGCTAAATAGTTGTTCTTTGTTTTTCTAATTTTCCAAATCGAAAAGATATCTGAACCAGAAATAACAATAAAAATAATTCCAAAAAACAAAATCATAACATTATTCAAAATAATTGATAAAACAGTTGGTATTAAACCCATTATTAGAGCTGGTGCAATTGTGCTTAATCTGTATGCTTTTACCGATACCGCATGTTTACAGTGAATATAAGGGGTAAAATTTATCCAATTAATTCCCGCTTTTAAATGTTTTATTTTAGTCTCAGAAAAAATTAAAAGGGTAATTGCATGTAAAAATTCATGAAAAAAAATTCCCGATGCCAATATAGGAATGGTTATGTAAATGTTAAAAATAAATTTTTCGGCAACAATCCAAATATGCTCAAATCCCCAAATAAACCCAAATATACCAGCAAAAAAAACAACACAAAATAAAAATAACAAAATGCTAAATGTATTTGCCTCTTTATAGCTAAACGAATAATCGGTTTTATATTCCGAAAGAATATTTTCAGAATCTACTTCGTTAATTGGTTCGGTAATCATTTAAAATACTAAAATATAACTCTTTATCTTTTACCAACCGATTTTAAATAGTTCTCAATAGTTCTATTATAGCTTCTTTCGTATGCCGAAGAAAAATAACATGCTGGCAATTCACCCAAAGCTCTGTGATAATTTACACAATCGCAACATTTTCCTTTTCTATCGCAAGGATAAGTGCAATTGCAATTTTTAACATTTTTTTCAATATCGCAATCCATAATATATCAATTAAATAGGTTTCTTGTTTTGAGTTTAGAATTATTGTTATAAATAAAATTGCTATTTTTACGTTTTGTAAAATTAATACATTTTTTAATATGTTAAAATTAAAGTTTTTAATTATCGTTTTCGCAATTTTTGCTTCTTTATTTGGCTTTTCGCAAACAAATACCCAAGCATCGTCATATAAACTAAGTCGTGTGCTCGATATAGTAAATTTATTTTATGTTGATTCGGTTAATAACAATAAATTAGTTGAAGCAGCAATTGTCGAAATGCTTAAAGAGCTTGATCCTCATTCTGTTTATGTTAGTCAAGATGAGGTTAAAGAAATGAACGAGCCATTAGAGGGTAATTTTGAAGGAGTTGGAATACAATTTAATATTTATAACGATACAATAATGGTTGTAAATCCTATTCCTGGTGGGCCATCAGAAAAACTAGGCATTCGTGCTGGCGATAGAATAATTAAAATTGATGGAACTATTGTAGCAGGCGTTCAAGTTAAAAATAACGATGTGTTTAAAAAACTACGTGGTAAAAAAGGTACTCTTGTTGCTGTTTCTATTGCAAGAAAAGGCGAAAAAAATCTTATTGAATTTACAATTGAACGCGATAAAATTCCAATTTACAGTTTAGATGCTTCGTATATGGTTAATAAAGAAATTGGTTATATAAAGCTAAATAGGTTTTCTGCTACAACAATGACTGAATTTGGCGAGGCAATAACAAAACTAAAAAGTCAGGGAGCAAAAGATTTAATTTTAGATTTATCGGGCAATGGTGGCGGATATTTAAACACGGCCGTTGATTTAGCAGATCAATTTCTTGAAGATAAAAAAATGGTTGTTTATACTCAAGGGATAAATAGCCCACGTTCCGATTATAAGGCAACAAATGCAGGTGAATGGACAAATGGACGGTTAATTGTACTTGTTGATGAAGGCTCTGCTTCGGCCAGCGAAATTGTTTCGGGTGCTATTCAAGATTGGGATAGGGGTTTAATAGTTGGTCGTAGAACTTTTGGTAAAGGTCTTGTACAACGTCCTTTTAATTTAACCGATGGTTCACTTATTCGATTAACAGTTGCACGTTATTACACTCCTGCGGGCAGGTTAATTCAAAAGTCTTATGAAAAAGGTTATGCCGAATATTCTAAAGATATTGTAAATCGTTATAACAATGGAGAATTAATTCATGCCGACAGTATTCATTTTCCTGATAGTTTAAAATTTCAAACACTTAATTCAAAACGTAACGTTTACGGTGGTGGTGGAATAATGCCCGATATTTTTGTGCCTTTAGATACAAATTTATATACTGATTATTACAGAAGCGTAATGCGTAAGGGATTAACTAATAGATTTGTGTTAAGCTATATTGACAATAATCGAAATAATTTAAAAACTAAATATCCCGATTTTAACAAATTTAAAACAGAATTTGTAGTTGATAATATTATGATTGACAGCTTAATTAATTTAGCCACAAAGAATGAAATTCCTAAAAAAGACGACGAAATAGAAAAAGCTAAATACGATTTTAAAATTATTATTAAAGCATTAATTGCAAATAATTTATGGAATAATAGTGAGTATTTTGAAATTATAAATCCATCTCGCCCCGAATATTTAAAAGCTATAGAAGTGCTTAATGATAAAAAGTTGTATAATAAAAAGTTGTCGAAATAAAACAAATAAATGTTCGTCGACTGGTTAACTAAAAACTGGATTGAGGTAGCTGGTGCCTTAACAGGTTTAATTGCTGTTTATTTTCAAATAAAAGGAAAAATTATTTTTTGGCCTATTAGCTTAATTAATGTACTGCTTTATATTTATGTTTATTTTAATTCGCGATTGTATGCCGAAGTTAGTTTGCAACTTTATTATTTTGTTGTGAGTATTTATGGATGGTATTTTTGGATGTCTGGAAAGACTAAAAATAAAACTAAATTGCAAATAACAACGTGTAGTAAAAAACTAGTTTTAATACTTTTACTAATATTTGTTATTACATTTTTTATAATGGCGAACATACTTAAAAAATATACAAATACCGATGTCCCATATATCGATGCATTTGTAACTTCATTAAGCTTTATTGCAACTTGGCTCCTTGCAAAAAAGAAAATAGAAAATTGGCTTGTTTGGATTTTTGTTGACGCGGTTTCAGTTGGAGTTTATATATACAAAGAATTATATGCAACAATTGTGCTTTTTGCGGTTTTAACAATATTAGCTGTAGTTGGTTATAATTCGTGGAAAAATAAATTATATAAAACTTAAAACAATTTATTTGTTATTGCTAAACGTATTGTAATACAGTGAATTATTAAAAGTAGTGTTTTTTGTAAGTAGAGTTGTAAATATTATCTTTGTAAAAAAAAATAAAATGGCAATTATTCGATTTTTTAAACTTCCTAAACCTAAACAGTTTAATCATATACCCATTTATTACGATCCACAAAAGGAAGAAAAGGAATTACGTGAAACCGAAAAGGTAAGAACTTTTGAAGATTCATATAATCCTTCGAGTAAAATAAAAGGAAGTTTTAAGCAACAACGAAAAAAAACTTCAATTGATGCTGCAAAAGCTAATATTAGAATATTAATTGTAATTGTTATTTTATCTGTTTTAGCATTTTATTTTTTATTTTCATAATGTTAGATGTTATTCAAATATTGTCCGATTCCGTTGCTAATCAAATAGCCGCTGGCGAAGTTGTACAACGACCAGCTTCGGTTGTTAAGGAATTAGTTGAAAATGCTGTTGATGCTAAAGCAACCCAAATTAAAATAATTATTAAAGATGCAGGTAAAACTTTAGTACAAATTATTGATAATGGATTAGGAATGTCTGATACTGATGCTCGTTTAGCATTTGAGCGACACGCTACCTCAAAAATACGTAAAGCTGACGATCTTTTTGCTATTAACACTTTTGGTTTTAGAGGCGAAGCTCTTGCATCTATTGCTGCTGTGGCTCAAGTTGAATTACGAACTAAACGTAAAGATGACGAAATTGGAACTTTAATTTGTATTAATGGCTCTGAATTTGAAAAACAAGAAAACATTTCGTGCGAAACAGGAAGTATATTTAATGTTAAAAATTTATTTTATAACATTCCTGCTCGTCGTAGATTTTTAAAAGCCGATACTGTTGAATTTCGACATGTTTTAGATGAGTTTCACCGTGTTGCACTTGCACATCCCGAAGTGGCCCTTACTCTTATCCATAATAATATAGAAGTTTACAATTTGCCTCAATCTGTATTAAAACAACGAATAATTAATTTGTTTGGTAAAAATTTAACAAATGAAATGTTATCTATTCAAGTTGATACAACCATTGTGTCTATTGATGGATTTGTTGGCAAGCCCGAAAATGCAAGAAAAAAAAGCGGTTTACAATATTTTTTTGTAAACAACCGCTTTATGAAACATCCTTTTTTGTACAGAACTTTAATTAATTCTTATCAAAATTTACTACCTCCCGATTCAATACCATCCTTTTTTGTATATATTAAAACCGATCCCAAATTCATTGATGTTAACATTCATCCTACAAAAACTGAAATAAAATTTGAAGACGAAAGAGCTACGGCACAAATTCTTGCTGCCGCTGTTCGTCAAACTCTTGGAAAATCGAATATGATTCCGTCTATTGATTTCGAAAACGAACCACTTTTTGATGTACCTCCATTACGAAAAGGGGAAACGGTTGTTGAGCCAACAATTAATTTAAATCCTGATTTTAATCCGTTTAAAGAGAATAATTTCGAAAATAATACGTTTGTCAACTCTAAACAAAATACTAAAGGCTGGCAGGATTTATATAAAGTTGTAGAACATAAAAACGAAAAATTATTTGAAAATAACAATGTGCAAAATGCGAACGAAAATTTTCGTCGACAATGTTTTAATTTTAAAGGAAAATATATTTTAAGTCAGGTAAAATCTGGATTAATGATTATTGATCAACATCGTGCACACCAACGCATTTTACACGATGAATTTAACAAAGCATTATCGAGTAATAAAATTGCAACTCAGAATCTTATTTTTCCTTGTAAACTAGAGCTAAATGTACAAGATTCGCAACTTTTACTTGAGTTGTTGCCCGAGTTAATTCAATTAGGATTTAGTATTGATAATCAATCTAAAAATGTTTTTATTGTACGTGGAATTCCTTCAACAATGCAGGAATCTAACATAAAAGATACTATTGAAAATTTTATAGGTATTTATCAAAAAACCGAAAACATTTCAGACAACTCTGATAACTCAAAAATTGTAAATTCTTTAGTAGATTCGGGAGCTGTGCCATACGGAAAATATTTAAATACCGAAGAAATGAACCATATTATCGATAATTTATTTGCAACAACAAATCCTAATTATACACCATCTGGAAAAACAATATTCACAATTTTAAATTTCGATGAGATAGAAAAACTTTTCTAATTTTAAAAAAATATGCCATATATAACGCAGATTACACAAAATGAAATAAATTATGTAAATTCAAATTATACAAGGAAAACTAATTTCATGATTTTAATGTTTGTGAAAATCTGTGCAATTTGTTACAAAAATCAAATATTTTAAATAATTATTAATGACTCAATATTCTCCAACAGGTTTTAGATTAATGCCCCCAGCAGTTAAAAACATTCTTATTATTAATGTTTTGTTGTTTTTGGGAACAGAAATTATTTCCTCTAAATTTGGTTTTAATTTAACACAATATTTAGGCTTATATTATCCTGAATCGCAGTATTTTAATCCATATCAATTATTTACGCATTTATTTATGCATGGTAGTTTAATGCATATTTTCTCTAATATGTTTGCATTATGGATGTTTGGTGCAGCAATTGAAAATGTTTGGGGAACAAAACGTTTTTTGTTTTTTTATATTTTTACAGGTCTAGGAGCAGCAGCTTTACATTTATTAATTAGCTGGTATCGAATAAATGAGTTGCATACTATAATTTCAGCATACCAGAATTCTCCATCGCCTCAAGCATTTACAAAATTAATTATTGATAACTTTCCAGAGTATAAACATGCAGTTGCCGATTTTATTCAGCAATGGACGCTTCATCCAACCGATAACCAGTTTCTTGCCGAAACTAATGAGTTTATAAAAAACCAATTAGAAATGCGTATTAATGTTCCAACAATTGGAGCATCTGGTGCTGTATTTGGTATATTGTTAGCATTTGGAATGATGTTTCCTAATACAATGATTTATATTTATTTCTTTTTCCCATTAAAAGCTAAATATTTTGTAATGTTATACGGATTATTTGAACTTTATAGTGGGTACAATAATCAACCAGGCGATAACGTTGCACATTTTGCACATTTAGGTGGAATGTTATTTGGTTTTATTTTAATTAAATATTGGCAAAAAAAACAATTTCGAAATTAAAAGAGATAGACCTAACAGGCTTTTTAAGTCTGTTAGGTCTTTATAATTTATAAAATGGATTTATTAAATACTATAAAAAACAAATTAAAACAAGCGAGTAGTTTCGAAAAAATACTTTATATAAATATTGCCATTTATGTTATTGTAAATATTTTTAAAGTTGTACTTTTTTTAATACAAGTACGAAATGCTGGTTTATATTATCCTGTAAATTATTTAGCTTTACCTGCGTCATTGCTTAATTTAAAATATCTTCCGTGGACTGTTATAACATATATGTTTTTACACGAAGATTTTTTACATATTGTTTTTAATATGCTCTGGTTTTATTGGTTTGGCAAAATGTTTATTGCATATATTGGAGCGAAAAAATTAACTACAGTGTATGTTTTAGGTGGAATTTTTGGAGCAATTTTTTATATTACAGCATTTAACGTTTTTCCTGCTTATGCAAGTGTGTTATCGCAATCGAAAGCTTTAGGAGCCTCAGCAGCCGTTATTGCTGTGGTTGTTGCAATTTCGTTTTATATCCCAAATAACAAAGTAAATTTAATGTTTATAGGTGAAGTTAAATTAAAATATATTGCACTTTTTACCATTATTGTCGATTTTTTAAGCGTTGCTGGCGAAAATAGTGGGGGACATATTGCTCATTTGGGTGGTGCTTTTTTTGGCTTTTTATATGCTGTTCAATTAAAAAACGGATTGAATCTTTTTAGCGGGATAAAAAATCCATTTTCAAAAATCAGTATTTCTTTTAAACGTAAACCTAAAATGAAAGCTACTTATAACAAAACTCAAGAAATGGACGATAGGGAATATAATTACGAGAAGGCTAAGCAACAAAAAGAAATTGATTCTGTTCTCGATAAAATTGCCAAATCGGGTTATGAAAGTTTGTCTAAAAAAGAAAAGGAAATATTGTTTAATTCAAGTAAAAGAAATTGAACGAAGAAAAACATAAATCGATTATTTGGATATTAATTAAAAACTCGTTTTTAATAGTTTCTTATTTTACCCTTTTTTTATTAATTGTTTCTTTTTTATCACCATATATTTCGCCCAAATCAATATTAGTTATTTCTCTTGTTGGACTTGCTTTTCCATATGTTTTTATTGTTACAATTTTGTTGTTTCTTTTTATTTTGTTTAGAAAATATAAAAAACATGTTTTAATATTTTTGCCATTTGTTATTTTTGGCATTTACATATCAGGTAATTATTTTAAAATTGGATTGTTTAATTCTATGCCACAAAACAACAAAACAATTAAAATAATGTCATATAATATTAGATTATTTGACTTATATAATTGGAAAAACAATTTGCACGAAAGAAATAAAATATTTAAATTACTCGAAAATGAAAACCCTGCTATACTTTGTTTGCAAGAATATTATTATCAAAACGATGGAAAATTCCCAACTACCGATACATTAATAAAATTTTTATCAGCCAAAAATATTCATGCAAGTTTTCCAGTTGTAAATAAAGGAAAATATTTTTTTGGAATAGCTACATTAACAAAATTTCCAATAATTAATAAAGGAAAAATAACTTTCGAAGGTACATCAAACATGAGCATATACACTGATATTTTGCTATGGGGCGACACAGTTAGAATTTACAATAATCATCTCGAAAGCGTTAGGCTTGGTAAAGAGGATTATAATTTTATTAGCAAATTCGATTTTAATTTAGATAACAAAGAAGTAAAAGATAGTAAAACTATTATTCGAAGGTTAAAAAACGCATTTATAAAACGTGCAAAACAAGCCAATGTAATTGCAAAACATATTGCAGAATGTCATTTCCCTGTAATCGTTTGTGGCGACTTTAACGATACCCCTAATTCTTATGCATATAAAACAATTAGTAATAATTTAATAGATTCTTATTGCGAATCGGGTAGTGGCATTGGCAGTACTTACAATGGTAAAATTCCTTTTTTACGTATCGATTACATTTTACATAGTAATAAATTTAAAGCTTATAATTTTAATGTGGGCAAGGACGATTTAAGCGACCATTTTCCTGTTACGTGTTTATTAGGGATAAAATGAATTTAATCAGAAAAATTACGATATTTGTATATTCTTAAAATAATTTAAATGAAAACGATTATCTTAATATGTGCTTTTGCATTATGTTATAATTTTGTTTTTTCACAACAGGAAAATGAATTAAATGATGATTCTACAAATATTTCTGGATATGTTTCACCTTTTTTTGAAACTACTTCAGCAATAAAAAATCTAAATTATTTTGGTGGATCTGGAGGATTATTTTTAAATAAACATTTAATTGTGGGTGGTTTTGGAAAGTTACTAGCTACTAACTTTAAAATTGACAGTTTATATAATTCAAATGATAGCCTTTTTGAAAAAGATTTAGAGCTTAATATGGGTGGCGGTGGAATTCTTTTTGGATATAAGTTTATGCCCACAAAAAAAATTCAACCAATAATTATGTTATGGGCTGGCGGTGGTAATTTATCTGTAAATAAAACTGTTGAAAGAAATGGGGGAAAATGGAAAAAAAATATTTCTAGTTTTTATGATGATTTTTTTATGTTAGATGTAACTTTTGAAATTAATTATACCCCTATTAAATTCTTGAGTGTTGGTATTGGAGCTCATTATCTGACATATGCCGGATTAACTCTAACAAATTATAAAAAAACTGATTTTGATGGATATGGAGTTTATTTTAATATAAAAATAATTGCATTTTAATCGCTTTGGGTTAAATTTTATGCTACTAGCAACGAATATTTAGTAAATTTGTGAATGCAAGAAAATAAATATATTAATAGCCCATGTTACGCAAAATTGATTTTTAAAAACATTTCACGATATTATAAAAAGCTCCGTAGGAGCATAATCTTTGTAATAATTGAGACAAATATTGAAAATAAGCAGCGTAGCTGCGACATAAATTAGAAATGAAATACGAAAAACAATATTTATTTGAGTGGTATGATTAAGATTTCGCAGCTACGCTGCTCATATTTTCTATCATGATTTTATTACAAAGATTTTGCAACTATGTTGCAAAGTGTAAACTCCGCAATTTCACGAAAACCTTTAGAATAAAAAAATTGTGAGTAATTTTTAGACCCCACCTTGAAACTACTCGGCCCCTAAATATTAATTTTTGCCACAAATTCAACAAGTTAACACAGATTTAAAAATACCTTCGGTAGTTTTATTAGTGAAAATTGGACAAAATGAATTTATTTTAATTTGCAGAAATTAGTGTAATTTGTGGCATGTGTTTTTTTTAATATTTTAAATCGGGCTAGAAGTTACGATAAAAAACAAAATTTCCATGTTTTAAAACATTGACATAAATCATATTTTAAACATGTTTTTTAATGCCAAATAATATAAAATGATTTTATATTTGCCTTTTATAAATTAAAAATTAATATTAAGTAAATGCCTAGCATTATTAAGCTTAAGAAAGGGTTAAATATCGGAATTAAAGGTAAGGCAAAACCTGAATTCATAAATGATATATCGAGCAAAATGTTTGCTCTAAAACCCGATGATTTTAAAGGAGTTACTCCAAAACTTTTAATTAAAATTGATGACGTTGTAAAAGCCGGAACGCCGATTTTTTATGATAAAGATAATCCCGACATTAAATTTGTTTCGCCTGTTAGTGGTAAAGTAATAGCTGTTAATCGTGGCGAACGACGTAAAATTTTGGATATTGTTATTGAAGCAAATTCAAATCAAGATTATTTAAAACATGAAGTTATTGATTTATCAAAAAACTCGCGTGAGCAAATAATTAACATTATGCTCGAAAGCGGATTATGGCCTTTTGTTATTCAGCGTCCGTTTGGAACAATTGCTAATCATAAAGACACACCAAAAGCAATTTTTATTAGTGGTTTTGATACTGCCCCACTTGCACCCGATTTAGAGTTTATTTTAAAAGGCGAAGAAAATAATTTGCAAGCAGGTATTGATATTCTAAAAAAACTTACCGAAGGCAAGATAAATGTTGGGATAGATGGTAAATTAAAAAGTAAATCAATATTCGAGAACTTAAAAAATATTGATATAACAAAATTCACTGGTCCACACCCTGCTGGAAATGTTGGTGTGCAAATACATCATGTAAATCCAATAAACAAAGGTGAAAGAATTTGGACAGTTCGTCCCGAAGATGTTGTTGTTATAGGTAAGTTCTTTACTAAGGGAATTTATGATGTTTCAAGAATAATAGCTTTGGTTGGTTCCGAAATAAAAAACACAGGTTATGTTAAAACTATTTCAGGAGCACAAACAACTTTTATTGAAAAAACAAATATTACAGAAATTCAAAAAAGATTTATTTCAGGTAATGTGTTAACTGGCTCAATAATTTCTGAAAATAGTTTTTTGGGTTTTTACGACAGAATGATTACAGTAATTCCCGAAGGTAATTATTCCGAATTTGCTGGTTGGGCAATGCCAGGCTTAAATAAATTTAGTAATACTAGAACATTTGCATCGTGGTTAACTCCCAAAAAGGAATTTAAACTCGATACAAATTATCATGGTGCCGAAAGGGCTTTTGTAATGACAGGTGAATATGAAAGAGTGGTTCCAATGGATATACTTCCACAACACCTTATAAAAGCAGCAATAATTGAAGACGTTGATTTAATGGAAAACCTTGGCATATACGAAGTTGTTGAAGAAGATTTAGCATTATGCGAATTTGTTTGTACATCAAAAATTGAAGTTCAAACTATATTGCGAAATGCTCTAGATTTAATTAAAAAAGAGTTGAGTTAATACAGTTTTTAATATGAAATCACTCCGAAAATATTTAGATAAAATTAAGCCTCAATTTAATGAAGGAGGCAAGTTTAGTAAGTTTCATTCTACTTTTAACGCTTTCGAAACTTTTCTTTTTGTGCCCGATAAGGTTACACACAAAGGAACACATATTCGCGATGCGGTTGATTTAAAACGAACAATGAGCGTAGTTGTAATTGCACTACTTCCTGCACTTATTTTTGGTATGTGGAATGTTGGCAGACAATACTATGTATCAATTGGCGAATCTACAGATATAATTAAAAATCTTTGGTTTGGATTTATAAAAGTAATGCCAATTGTTATTGTGTCTTATGTTACGGGGTTAACAATTGAATTTATTTTTGCACAATATCGTAAGCACGAAGTAAACGAAGGATTTTTAGTTTCTGGTATGCTTATACCACTTGTAATGCCTGTTAATATTCCATTGTGGATGGTTGTTGTGGCAACTGCTTTTGCTGTTATTTTTGGGAAAGAAGTTTTTGGTGGTACAGGAATGAATGTTTTTAATCCTGCACTTTTAACTCGTGCATTTATATTTTTCGCTTATCCTTCGGCAATTTCTGGCGATTATGTTTGGACTTCAGGTTTATCAAGTACCTCAAAAGTAGTTGATGGATTTTCGGGTGCTACCCCAATGGCAAATGCTGCTTCTTATGCTATTGATAAAATTCCAGATAATTTCACTTTGTTTCTTGGAAACATACCTGGTTCAATTGGCGAAACATCAAAATTGGCTATATTAATAGGTGCAGGAATTTTATTGTTGGCAGGTGTAGCTAATTGGCGAGTAATGCTTTCTGTAATTTTAGGTGGTATAGGAATGACTTTAATATTTAATGCTTTTGGAGCAAATCCATATATGCAAATCTCGCCTTTAACTGAAATATTAATGGGCGGATTTATGTTTGGTGCTGTGTTTATGGCAACTGATCCTGTTACAGCATCGCAAACTCATACCGGGCAGTATATATATGGACTTTTAATAGGAATGTTTGCAATTTTAATTAGAGTTCTTAATCCGGCATATCCCGAAGGAATGATGCTTTCAATTTTATTAATGAATGCATTTGCTCCACTTATTGATCATTATGTTGTTGAAGCTAACATAAAACGTCGTCTAAAAAGAGCAAGAATAAATTCAAAATCTTAAAAAACTTATTTATGCATAGCAATAAATACATTCTTATATATTCATCGGTAATGGTAATTGTTGTTGCTGTTGCCCTTACAGTTGTTGCTGTAGTGCTTAAACCAGCACAAGAAAATAATATTCGAATTGAAAAGATGCAAAACATTTTAACCGCAGCAAATATTGCATCAACTCCAAAAGATGCAGAATCTCTATATAAAAAATACATAACTGAAGATTTAGTTGTAAACTCTAAAGGAGATGTTACTACGGGTGTTAAATCTTTTGATGTTAATTTAGAAATTGAAAATAAATTATCAGCCGATAAAAGAGCTTTATCTATATTTATTTGTACTTTAGATAATGGTGATAAAAATTATGTTGTTCCTATTCGAGGAAAGGGTTTGTGGGGTCCTGTTTGGGGATATATTGCTTTTAAATCCGATTTTAATACTATTGCAGGTACTATGTTCGACCATAAAGGCGAAACACCTGGTTTAGGTGCCGAAATTAACAAACCCAATTTTCAAGTTCAATTTAAAGGAAAACAAATTTTTGATGAAACTGGCAAATATGTTTCAGTAAAAACAATTAAAGGTGGCGCACAAAAAACCGATTTGCACGGAGTTGATGCTATTTCTGGAGGAACACTTACTAGTAATGGCGTTTCAAATATGTTGCAAGATGGATTAGGATTATATGTTGAATATTTTAAAAAACAAATGAAGTAAAATTATGGCAAATTCAACACAAGATAAAGAACCGATTTTTTCGGCAAAAAGTTTGAAAATACTTACTGGGCCTTTTAATTTAAATAACCCTGTAACAGTTCAAGTTTTAGGAATATGCTCATCACTTGCAGTTACTGTACAAATGAAACCTGCTATTGTAATGGCCGTTTCGGTAACTATTGTTACAGCATTTTCAAATTTTATTATTTCATTATTAAGAAATACAATTCCTTCAAGTATAAGAATTATTGTGCAACTTGTTGTAGTTGCTGCTCTTGTAATTATTGTTGACCAAATACTTAAGGCTTATGTGTATGATGTAAGCAAGCAACTTTCGGTGTTTGTAGGACTTATTATAACAAATTGCATTTTAATGGGACGATTAGAGGCATTTGCTATGGGTAATAAACCAATTCCTTCTTTTATTGATGGTATTGGAAATGGAATAGGTTACGGAATGATATTAGTTATAATAGCGTTTTTTAGAGAACTTTTGGGTTCTGGAAAAATTTTAGGCATTAGCGTTGTTCCTCATTCATTTTATGAAATGGGTTATCGTGATAACGGAATGATGATATTGCCACCAATGGCTCTTATAACTATTGGTGTAATTATTTGGGTTCAACGAAGCAGAAATAAATCATTAATTGAAAAATAAAATATAATGGAAAACTTTTTCAATGTTTTAATAAAATCGATTTTTATCGAAAACATGATATTCTCATTCTTTTTGGGAATGTGTTCGTATTTGGCCGTTTCTAAAACTGTTAAAACATCAATGGGTTTAGGCGTTGCAGTAGTTTTTGTGTTAATAATTACAGCTCCCTTAAATTGGGCTCTTAATACTTATTTATTAAAAGCAGGTGCTTTATCGTGGGTTGGCGAAGCATATAAAGATGTTGATTTAAGTTATTTAAGCTTTATGGTTTTTATTGCAACTATTGCAGCAATGACACAACTTGTTGAAATGGTTGTAGAAAAATTTGCACCTGCACTATATAATTCACTTGGAATATTTCTACCATTAATTGCTGTAAACTGTGCAATACTTGGAGTGTCATTATTTATGCAAGAACGAGAATACACTTTTACCGATTTAATTGCTTTTGCACTTGGTTCTGGAATAGGTTGGTGGCTTGCTATTGTTACTATGGCTGCAATACGCGAAAAAATTAGATATTCAAACGTGCCAAAACCATTGCGTGGATTAGGTATTGCTTTTATTCTTACTGGTTTAATGGCAATTGCATTTATGAGTTTTATGGGTATTAAAATTTAATAATTTTTAATCATGATATTATTAAGCTTGGGTTTAGGACAATTAATGGCAATTGGAACTGCTATTTTCTTGTTAATTACTATTTTGTTAGTTGTTATGCTAGTTTTTGCAAAATCGAAACTAACACAATCTGGACCAGTTAAAATTACAATAAATAACGAAAAAGAACTTGATGTATCTGCAGGATCTAGCCTTTTATCAACCTTGTCGAATGCTAAGCTTTTTTTGCCTTCGGCTTGCGGAGGTGGTGGTACTTGTGGTATGTGTCGTTGTCAAGTTACCGATGGTGGTGGTGCAATTTTACCTACTGAAACAGGGTTTTTTACAAGAAAACAAATTGCACAAAATTGGAGACTGGGATGCCAGGTTAAAGTCCGTGGCGATTTAAAAATCGAAATTCCAGAAGAGGTACTTGGAATAAAAAAATGGGAGTGTGAAGTTGTATCAAACCATAATGTTGCAACATTTATAAAAGAATTTGTAGTAAAACTTCCAGCTGGCGAACATTTAAAGTTTAAATCGGGTGGTTATATTCAAATTGATGTTCCTAAAGTTGAGGTTGATTTTAAAAGGGATATTAAAGTTGAATCGGAATATCGCGATGAGTGGGATAAATTTAAAATGTGGGATTTAAAAATGGTTAACAAAGAAGAAACTTTCCGTGCTTATTCCATGGCTAATCACCCTGCCGAAGGCGACATGGTTATGTTAAACATAAGAATTGCTACTCCGCCATTTGATCGTAAGGCTTGTGGCTTTATGAAGGTTAATCCTGGTATTTGCTCTTCATTTATATTTAGTCGTAAACCTGGCGATAAAGTTATGATTTCTGGACCTTATGGAGAATTTCATATTAAACCAACAAATCGCGAAATGATGTTTATTGGTGGTGGTGCTGGAATGGCTCCTATGCGTTCGCATATTTTTGATCAGTTTAATACCCAAAAAACAACTCGTAAGGCTACGTTTTGGTATGGAGCTCGTTCAAAACGCGAAATATTTTACGAAGAGCATTTCGAAGAAATTGAAAAACAATTTCCTAATTTTAAATTTACAATTGCATTGTCAGAGCCTAAACCAGAAGATAATTGGACGGGTAAAGTTGGGTTTATTCATCAAGTAATTTTTAATGAATATTTAAGCAAACACGAAGCACCCGAAGATATTGAGTATTATTTATGTGGTCCACCTGTAATGAATGATGCTATTCAAAAAATGCTATATGATTTAGGCGTACCTGCTGAAATGATTGCTTTTGACGACTTTGGAGGATAAAACATTATAACAAAAAACCCGCAAATATTTTTTGCGGGTTTTTTTTATTAATTTAGGTTAAGTAAATTTTTAAAAGTTTATATTTCGTAATTCAGTTCGTAATCAAGTTTCGGATTGTTTAAGAACAATTTCACACGCAAAGCAAATAATCTGTTTAGGTTAAATTATAGCGGCTAAAATAACCCTTTAAAAAGCATAAGTAATGATTTGGTAGGAAGATTTAAATATCGTTTAGAAAACCATTTAATTTAAGTTAAATAAAAAAGTCCCACATTTCTGTAGGACTTTAAATAAACTGTAGTTTACAATTATTTGTTAACTACTTTTTTAAGATCTGCACCAACGCTAAATTTTACTACTTTTTTAGCAGCAATTTTAATAGCTTTTCCTGTTTGTGGGTTACGACCGTTTCTAGCAGCTCTTTTAGCAACTGAGAAAGCTCCGAATCCTACTAAAGCTACGCGATCACCTTTTTTTAAAGCTTTTGATGCTGAATTAATGAAAGCGTCTAATGCTTTTTTAGCATCAACTTTTGTTAATTTTGATTCTGCTGCAATAGCGTCAACCAATTCTGTTTTGTTCATTTTTTTTTGTTTTTAATGGATTAATAATAAGAATTTCGATGCAATGATATGACAAAATCAATAACAATGCAAGTTTTATGACAAAAAAATGCCGAAATGTTAATAAAATATGAAAAATGTTAATAAGTATAGCCCAAAAAGCAATAAATATAATGTTTTAGTACTTTATTTTATGTTTTTATGCTGATTTTAATAGTGCAAAATTGTTCGTAGTGTATTAATAAGTCTAATAAATAGTTGTTTTTTATTTTCATTATTGTTGTTTAACAAAAAAATCGCAACTCCTATTATTAAGGAGTTACGATTTAATTATGAGGTCTCTTCCAGATTCGAACTGGAGTAGACGGTTTTGCAGACCGGTGCCTAGCCACTCGGCCAAGAGACCAAATTTGGTTTGCAAACTTACTAAAAAATTAAATATTTGACAAATATCAATCAAAAACAAATTAATTTCGTAAATATTTTATAATAATGTTATTTTATTTAGACTTTATTAAATGGCTTGAAAGCCACATGGGCACTTGTTTTTATAAAAGTATATTTGGTATCGAATGCCCAGGGTGTGGAATGCAAAGGGCAATAATTGAATTACTAAAAGGAAATTTTGTTGAAAGTTTTTTATTATATCCTGCACTTTATCCTATTATTATAACTTTAATTTTTTTTATTTTACATCTTATTTTTAAATTTAAAAATGGCACATTAATTTTAAAAATATTATTTATTTTAACGGTAATAGTAATAATTGTCTCGTATATTTTAAAATTAGCCAATAAATAAGTGTATGAACAATATTGAGAATTTAAAAAACGAACAAAGCGAATTTAATAAGCAATTAAAATATTCTAAACTTGTTTTAACATTAGGAATTTTATCAATAAGCATGTGTTGGTGTTATGCATTTGTTGGTATTATCTTTTCAATTGTTGCAATAATATTAACAAAAAAAGCAAAACAAGAATATTTTCTAAATCAAAAACAATATACTTTAAAATCGTTTAAAAATTTAAAAACAGGTTATTTCTGCTCAATAATAGGTTTAATAATTTCTTGTTTATATCTTATCTTTGTAACATTGTACTTGTTATTTTATAAATCGGCAATAAGTACAGCTTTTAGTTCAATGCCATGGGATCTTTTTAACAAATAGCAATGACTTTAAAAAAAAGAATAGAAACATTTTCAAAGCTTGGCGAAATATTAAGGGCTTATTTCGATAAAAGCATTTCTAAAAAAAAATCATTTTTTCAAAAATGGGAAACGTTAATCGAGAAACAAATTACCGAACAACATTTTTATAATGCATGGTTTACCCCTGAAAATGTTGAATTTGCATTAAAATCGTGGTCAATATTATTAACAAAACAAAATATTGAAAAATGGCTAAATAGCTATGAAATTGATGAATTAAAAAGGCCCAAAAATATAGGTGTAATTTTAGCTGGAAATATTCCTTTAGTAGGAATGCACGATTTTATTTCTGTACTTATTTCGGGAAATAAATTTATAGGTAAGCTTTCATCGAAAGATGATAGTCTATTAAAATTAATTGCTGAAATGGTTTGCGATATTGATCCCGAATTTTCGAAGTCGATAATATTTACTCAAAACATTCTACAAAATTTTGATGCCGTAATTGCAACTGGAAATAATAATTCGGCTCGATATTTTGAATATTATTTCGCGAAATTCCCAACAATTATTCGTAAAAATCGAAATTCCATAGCCATTCTTGATGGAACCGAAACGGACGAAGATTTAATCAATCTGTCGAACGATATTTTTCTTTATTTTGGTTTAGGTTGCATGAATGTTTCTAAAATTTATATACCAAAAAATTATAATTTTGATAGATTTTTTCTGTCAATGGATAAATGGAAATATTTGTGTCAGCACAATAAATATGCGAATAATTACGATTATCATAAATCGGTATATCAAATGAATAGAATAGAGTTTTTAGATAACGGATTTACATTGTTTAAAAACGATGGTCAAATTTATTCGCCATTAGCTGTAATTTTTTATGAGTATTATTTAGATATTATTAATTTTGTCGCCGAAATAAATAAAAAATCAGACGAAATTCAATGTGTTGTGAGTAATAATTGTAATGTTAAAAATTCTATAAAACTTGGAACATCGCAAAGTCCACAATTATGGAATTACGCTGATAATATTGATACAATGAAATTTTTGATAAAGCTATAATTTAAAAAACATGATTTACAAATTTAAGGTACTATCGGAAGAAGATGACAAGTTTTTTATGGATGTTGAAATATTGTCGGATCAAACTTTTTACGATTTTCATAATTTTTTACAAGAAGAATTAGAATACGACAGTAGTTTTTTAGCTAAATTTTTTATTTCAACTCATAATTGGCAACGCAAACAAGAAATCCCATTAATTGCCGATAAAAAATCTGCAAAAAACACAATTATAATGGATAAAGCAATTTTGGCGAATTATATGAAAGACGCTCACCAAAAATTAATTTATTTGTTTGATATTTTAAACGATCGTACTTTTTTTATTGAATTAATGGAAACAATTCCAGATTCTACAAGCAGGTATTATCCTATTTGTACCGATTTTGGCGGTGAAATTCCACACCAAATTGGTAAAAAGGCCAGTAAAAACAACATTTTTGATGATGATGATGAAATTGATGTTTTTAGTTCAAAAAAAGTTGCACCCATTTTAGATGACGATGAGGAAACTTTTTCACCCGATGTTTTCGATAAAGATATTAATTTTGAATTTGAAGAAGATCCTAGTTTATCTGATGAAGTTGATGAAGAAGAAGAACAGGTTGATGATAATTCTGATGTTGATGATGATATTGACAAAGATGAAGAGTAATATATTCTTTAGTGTATAATGTTATTTAACCTAAAACAGATTTATTGGTTAAATTAAAGGTTTTATATAAGAAAGTTATACCGATTTCTTTTTTAAATTGATAAATATCTAGTTTTGTTTGTAAGATTGTTTAGAAACAAGTAAAGAATTATTCAGTGATTAATATCTAAACTACACCTAATTAGTCGCCAATTAAAAAGTGCATAACAAAATTATATTAAGTTAAATAACTCTGAAAGATGTTAAAAATATATGCAAGAAAAAATAGTTAAACTGTAAAAACCTTGCATTTTTGCCCTTGTTTGTGTCCTCACAAACAAGATGTTTATATGAATTTGAAAAAAATATTACAAATCGTTTGTGAAGACACAAACGAAGGCAGAGGTTTTTTTATTTGTTTTTTGATGCCTGTCTGAACTTGTCGAAGGAATGAAAAAAAAGAAAAACTAATAAAGAAATAAAATAAAATCAAAAATAACAATAGTTTTAATAAAGGGTTTTTATGGTTCGACTAATTAACAAATCACAGAAAATAAATAAACCCTTTGTGATACTTAGTTTGCTTTCGAAAAAATTAATTTGTAAAATTTATTATATTTGAAATAAATTATTTCAATTTCTTGACAAACATTAATAAATTTTTAATTGTAATTGCTGGGCCTACTGCTGTTGGAAAAACTAACGCCTCAATATTGCTTGCTAAAAGGTTAAATTGTGAAATAATTTCGGCCGATTCGCGACAATTTTATAAAGAGCTTAAAATTGGAGCAGCCCAACCAACAATAGAAGAATTAAGTATAGTTAAGCATCATTTTGTTGCATTTAAAACTATTACAGAATATTATAATGTAAGTTGTTTTGAGCAAGATGTTTTAAATTTGCTTCCACAACTCTTCGAAAAAAGCAATTGCGTTATTATGTGCGGTGGCTCTGGATTATACATTGATGCCGTTTGTAATGGAATTGACGATATGCCAAATTTTGACCCTGAATTACGTGAGCATTTAATAAAACGATTAGAAAATGAAGGAATAGAAAGTTTAAGAATTGAATTAAAAAATCTTGATATTGTAACGTATCAAAAAATAGATTTAAAAAATAAAAATAGAATAATGCGAGCATTAGAAATGTGCTTACTTACCGGTAAACCATATTCGCAATTTTTATTAAGAACTCAAAAATCGCGACCATTTAATATTGTTAAAATTGCATTAAATATTGATAGACACGAATTGCATAACAAAATAAATAACAGATGCGATTTAATGATAGAACAAGGGTTACTAAATGAGGTTAAAACCCTTTATCCGTATCGAAAACATAATGCACTTAAAACGGTTGGTTATAAAGAACTATTCGAATATGTTGATAACAATATAGAACTCCCACAAGCTATCGAACTTATTAAACGAAACACCCGCAGATATGCTCGTAAACAAATATCATGGTTCAATCGAAAAAATCAATTTAAGTGGTTTGAACCTACAGAAATTAATGAAATTTTTGAATTCGTAAATTCAAAAATAACATCTAATTAATAACCTTTTTTTAATCCTAAATTATTTTTAATTTTGAAAATTATTAAATTAATTAATTAAAATGAAACAATTTATTAGCAATGCAGAATCTGTTTTAAAGTCAATAACTAATGTTGCCGATTTAAATAATTTGTTAGTAGGTAAATATTGGGTTTATGTTGATGATAAAAACGATGATGAAAAATATTTTTTTCACGAAAATAATGAGTTAATTATAGAAAATGGAAACAATAAAAAAACCGCTAAATGGAATTATCAAAAAAGCACAAATAGCCTTCAAGTAAATAAAGAGGAATTAATTATATATAAAGTTGTATATTTTGATAAAGCGGTTATTGTTCTTCAAAAGGAAGATAGTCGGTCTAATTTTTATTTTTTTGTTAATAAAGCAATATTGACCGATTTAAATATTGAAAAACATTTACGCGATGTGGTAGATAAGCATTTGCATATTAGTTTAGTACATGTTACAGCAGGTTTTGATATGGAAATTCATCGCCGTCATTCGGAAGATGTAATAGGAGCTGGCGGACAAAATGTTTCGTTAAATTTAGCGCCAATAAAAGATGGTTTTTATCAAAGTTCAACTTCTAATTTTATTTACGAAGTTAAAAATAGCCAAATAGTTCATAAAAAACATATTTATAAGTTGTTACTCTCTGATGGTACACATGCAAGTTTATATTCAGAAAATAAAACTTTGATGATTTCAACAGGCGATAATGTTGTTGTTAATCTTAATCCTATTGCCGATGGTAAATATTTTGCTGATGATACATGGTTTATTATGTCATCGGGTAAAGTTCAAAAAACTGGTGATTTAAAAAAACATAAAACAAAAGAAGGTATTTTAATAATTGAACATCAGGGAAACAAGCAAATGGCTGGCGATTTAGCATATTTTGAAAACGGCGAACCTTTAAATGCTGAAATTTCAATCGGATTATTTGCAAAAATTAAAGGAGTAAATGGTAAATTAGTATAATGAAGTTTAAATATTTGCTCTTTTTTTTGTTTTTTCTTTTTATTTCTAAAGTCGATGTGTTGGCTCAACAAAAAGAGTTTGTTGAAGTAAATTCAGATAGTTTGGTAACTTTTGCTAAGAAATTTATTGGAACGCCATATTTATGGGCAGGAGCATCACCTAAAGGCTTCGATTGTTCTGGTTTTGTTTATTATGTATATAAACATTTTGGAATTGAAACAACTCATAATTCATACGATTTTCCAAAATTTGGATTGCCTATAGGTATTGATAGTTGTAAAATAGGTGATGTTATTTTATTTATGCGTGAAAAAACAAAGGATAGAAAAATAGGGCACGTTGGCATTGTAATTTCTAAACTTGGCGAACCATTAATTTTTATACAATCATCATCTTCAAAAAAACATAATGGCGTTGTAATTACAAGTTATAACAATTCGCACTATAAAAGTCGATTTGTAGGTATTGTTCGTTTAACAAAGCCTATTTAATAAATTAATTCTATTTTTTAATTCAAAATTAAAATAATTGTTATTGTGTCAAGCAATATCAATATTGTATTTTTTTGAAATACAAAAACAACTTATTAGCAATATTTTACGTTAGTTTTTTATAAAAATAAATTTTTACGGAAACCTTTTTTGTAAATACAAAGTCTATTATGCAATATTGGTTATAAAAAATATTATGTTAGAAATTATTAATAATTTACATGCTTGGACTTTTGAATACAAGCATTTTATTGTTTTTTCTACAGCAGTTATAATTTCGTCATTATTAATTCCTTTAGTAATAAAAATAAGCTTAAAATATGGCTATGTTGATATTCCCAATAGCAGAAAAATTCATACGGGTAGAATACCAAATTTAGGAGGAGTTGCAATTTTTTTAGGTCTTTTTATTGCATCTTTATTTTGGTATAAATTTTTTAATAATTCCGATTTTATTTTTATTTCGGCAAGCGTGCTAATTCTTTTGATTACTGGTTTATTCGATGATATTAAAGGGATGAAAGCAAAAAGAAAGCTTGTTTTTCAAATTGTTTCGGCATTTATTATTGTTGCAGGTGGAATAAGAATTACATCTTTTCATGGTTTTTTAGGAATAAATGAACTTCCAGTTTATTTTCAGTATTTGTTTTCTGTTGTGTTAATTGTTGGAGTAATAAATGCATATAATTTAATAGATGGAATTGATGGCCTTGCAGCTGGTATTGGCATAGTTAATTTTGGTGTAATGGGCTATGTGTTTTTTATGCTTCATTACACTTCGTTTGCATTGTTATCGTTTGCTGTTTCGGGTAGTTTGTTAGGTTTTTTAATTTACAATTACAATCCTGCAAAAATTTTTATGGGCGATACAGGTGCTTTGGTTCTTGGTTTTTTGACAGTTGTTTTAGGTATTAAGGCAATTGAGTTAAATGGTTTTGAGGCTATTCAGGTTTATTCACCAAAAAACATGATTGTGTCAATATCGAGCATAATGTTTTTGCCTGTATTTGACACTTTAAGGGTTATTGTTGTAAGAATTTTTAAACATAAATCACCTTTTAAAGCTGGTAAAGAGCATTTACACCATGTGTTATTAAAAAAAGGATTGCATCCACGTGAAGTTGCATTAATATTAATAACAATAAACATAATAATGATATTAATTGGTTTTACAGTTAATTATATTATACCAGTAAAAGTTTTTGCAAGTTCTTTAATGTTAATATTATAATTATATGTTATGCTAACGCAATTATTAAATATAAAATGGGACATAACAGATGTAATGTTATTTGTTATTATTATATTGGGAGCTATATTGTTTTATAAAATTTTAGAAATTGTACTTGGCTTTTTTTATAATATTCGTCAATCAAAAAATTCATTTAAAAAAGAATCAATCAAAAAAGAAATTAACAAGAAACCTTTTGAAATTAAATAAGTATAATAAATAAAATAAATTTGCAAACCGAAAAAGATATAATATTAGCGTGTTTACAAAACAATCGTGAAGCACAAAAAATGCTTTATAAAATGTTTGCAAGTAAAATGTTTGCAATTTGTTGCCGATTTGCACAAAAAAATAATCAAGCCGAAGATATTTTACAAGAGGGATTTGTAAAAGTTTTTAAAAACCTCGACAAGTTTAGGTTTCATGGTTCTTTTGAGGGTTGGGTTAAACGAATAATTGTTAATTCAGCTATCGATTATATTAAAAAATATGGTTTGCATTTTCAAGAAATAAATGAAGATATTACCGAACAATGTGATATTGTTGAAGATGAGGCAATTTCAAATTTATCAGTTGAAGATTTAATGAATATGATTAAGAATTTGCCAGATAGCAAGCGAGTTATTTTTAACCTTTATGCTTATGAAGGCTATAGTCATAAAGAAATTGCTGAGAAATTAAATATTACGGTATCTACATCGAAATCACAATATTGTAAAGCAAAAAAAATACTGCAAGAGCAGTTATTAAATATAAAAAGTAAAAGTTATGAGCGAGTTAATTAAAACAGACGTAGGAGAGTTTTTTGTAAAACAAACGAAAAATTTCGTTAACGAACCTCCTGATTCGATGTGGGAGAGCATCGAAAGTCAAATTCCTGAATATTCGGTTTCTATAGGTAATAAATTATTGTTAAAATATTTAGTTTCAGGTATTGGTCTATCAATAATTATTATTGCTACAATACTTTATTATTCTCAAAATAACCGAAATAACCCAGAACAAGTTTTGATTAATAACAATGTTCAAATTAAAAATGATGCAATTAAAAATAACAAAATACAAAATACGAAAATTAGTTCTAATAAAAAGATATTAACGACAAATTTAAATGTTGAAAAAACATCTTTAAAATCGGCAGTTATTTCAAAATTAAGCACCCAAAAAACAACTAATAAATCAGATAAAATAGCAACAAATACTTTAGCATCAGCCGAATCCGAGAAAACTATAAAGTATTCTATTAACGCAACAACATACAAAAACTTAAACGAAATTATTTTCGAAAACAGCAAAAACGAAAGTGTAATTGATTTAAAAAACCCTATCCCAAATGCTTTCGGTTTTTACGAAGTTGATATAAGTAAATTAACTGAAGGAACTTATAATATTTGGGTTGTAACAAATGGCAATAAAACGCTACATAAAACCGAGATTTTCAAATAAGATTAAATAACTATTCTTTACTTTGACAATTATTTTAAAGTCTTTACAATTTAGTAATTTTAAAAGTTTTAATTGAATTTTTTGTTTTAATTGTAACAAAACACAAACCACTTGGTTGTTCGTTTAAGTTAAATGTTATTTTATTTTTCCCAATATTTAAAGTTCTGTTTTCAGATGTTATTATTCGTGATAAAGCATCTGTAATTGTAATAGTTACATTAGTGTTGTTTTTTGCAGAATATTGCAAAGTTATTTCGTCTTTAAATGGATTTGGAAAGGCTGAAATAAAATTAATTCCATCAATTTCATCAATACTTTCAACTACTCTGAAAACAACTATTGCATTGTCGCAAATTGTTGTATCGCTTGTGTAACAAATTTGATACATTAAAGTATCAAATCCTAAGTATGCATTGTTTGGTGTGTATGTAATAGTTGTATCTGAATTAACTAATATATTCCCATGAGTGGGATTTGTTAATAAATTAAATTTTAATGCAGAAATTCCATTGTTGTTATCATTATTAAGAACAGGAATAGTAACAGAGCTAATATTCGAAACTCCAATTGTGTCATCAACGGCTAATGGGCCAGGGAAAAAACGCACATTATCAATATATGCATTATCAAGTACAAAAGGAATAAAAATTGTTGTATCTTTTGAAATATTTCTTGTTTCAAATGTAAATTCGAAATTAGAACCAGCATAGTTATTTAAATCAATCAAATGCGTTGTAAATGGATCGGTACCAGCAGATGTTGGATTATAAGTATTTCCAATTTGCACGTTGTTGGCAAGTACTCTCATATTACTTGCTATAGTATAATCGCTAATATTTCCACCAAGATATTGCGAATAAAGTGTACCGCCATGTGTTTGTTTTAACGAAAATTTAGCATATACAGAATTCCACGTTGTTGCATCAACACAGAAATTAGCTTTAGCCGATAAAAATGCATTAATTGTCCATGTGTTAAATCCGGTAGGCATTTCGAGCATGTTAATGTAATTCATTGCGTTACCGCCAGTCATCAAAAACCCTTTTGCACTATTTGGGGCATGAGCCTGAGTAGTAATAAAAGCATTTGAATATTGAGTTGTGTTAATTAAAAAATAATCGAGTGCATTTGTTTCCTCAAAACCCAACGTATTAACTCCTAAAGAAATGGTGTTTTTAATTTTATAACCCGAAAACATATCGTTAGTGTTTAATGTGTCAACATTAAACAAAGTCCATGCATCTAAAGTATAATTACCATCAGCAGATGCATCTAATTTTTGATTAAAAACATAAATAAATGTGTCGGCAGGATACATATTTGTTGGAAGAACAAAATGCTCAATAATAGGTGTTCCGTTATTTGAACGGTACGCAACATCAATGGTATCGCCCATTGCTAATGAGTCACAACCAAAAAAGCAAATTTTTACAGCAACAGATTCGTTATTTGTTAAATTACATGATGAAATTGGCGAATTAAAACCAACAACACCAACATCTATATTTTGTTGTAACAATGTGTTAAATGAATATCCAATAATACTATCGGTAAAATTTGTTGTACCAGACCCAAATTTAATCCAACAATTTACAGTATGTGCTCCTAAAGCAGAAGCATCAACTGGTATGGAAAAAGTAAAATTAAGAGAATCGCTACCGTTCCAAACATTATTCAAAATGTTATATTCGTACACTTTGTTACCATTATCAAATTGATATGCTAACGAAATTGTATCGCCAACCTGTAACGAATTATTGCAACCATTATAGAAAAGTATTGTTGAAACATTTTGTAATCCTAATCCACACGATGTATAAGGTGAAGTAATGTCAGCAATATAAACTTTTTGATTATCGTAAGGATAGCCAACTCCAACAGCTGCCCATGCATTAGCAACTTGATATACTTCGTTTGAGCATGCGCCAAATAAATCTTCGGCAGCTTGTATCGATGCTAAATATGTGTCGTAATATTGCGAAGTTGGTGTTAAATATACCGAAAGTGTACGATACGCAATTGCTTCGGCAGATGCATGTCCAATTCCTGAAACTGCAAATGCAGAGCCATTATCGTTTGTGCCTGTTCCGCCATCGGTAAGTAAATAAAACCAATAATTTCCAACTCCAGAATTTGTATGAACTCCACCATTATCCATATTGTTTGGGTCGGTATCCCAATATGTGCCATGGTAAGTATCTGGATTTTGATAATCGTTAGGATTATTCATAGAGCGAAAGGGAGTTCCAATATCTTCACCCATTAACCAATCAGGTGTGTTATCTGCAAAAAATTCGATACTTGCACCAAACATGTCACTAAAACTTTCGTTTAGAGCACCTGGTTCATCTTGATAAACTAAATTTGCTGTGCTTTGTGTTACGGCATGTGTAATTTCATGTCCGCATATTTCTAAAGAAGTAAATGCAGTATATTGCGAATTCCCATCGCCATAAGTCATGCGACTGCCATCCCAAAAAGCATTTGCATATTGATTACTGTAATGAACATAAGATAATAAAGCAGCGCCATTATTGTCATAGCTGTTTCTTCCAAAAACATTCATATAATAATCGTAAGTCATTTCGGCTGCCCAATGTGCGTTTATTGCAACATCATCTGAATTAAAAAACAAACTATCATCTTCTACATCAATAGCTAAATTATAATCTTCTCCATTTTGTGTGCTCTTTGTTATAATTCCATTTCCTCTGGTATATTCTCTTAATCGATATTGACCTTGTGCAAACGAATCGACAACTATTGGTTGGTTTCCATTGTATTTTGTTACGCCAACAGCATTCACATCGGTATGCTGAATCATGTTAATGCTATGAATTATTTTGCCATTTGTTGCATTAACATATATGTATTTTCGTTGCAGTGGAATTAATGAATATATTTCAATTTTATATGCTAAATTATAATTGGTGGGATTTTTAGAAAATATTTTGTCAAATAAAACTAACTCTGGAACAGGATAATATGTTGCATTTTGGTCTTTTTTAATTTGTTTAAGCATTTTTTCCGATTCGTTATCTTGCCAAATATATTTTTGCGATGGAATTTCTTTCATGGCAATATTTAATGCTTCGGTTTTCGAAATTACTGCTTTAGTTGAGGTTTTTATTCCAGAAACAATTTGGCCGTTTCCTGTAGCAGCTTTTCCGTTTTTTTCGTGAATAATATAAACAGCACCATCAACAGGCAAACCATTGTAGTATTGTTGATAACGATAATGTGTAAATCCTAATTTGTCATTTTCCTGACGTATAATTTTCATTTCATCGTTATTGCTTAATCCAAATGCCGATTTATATGCAATAAAAATTTTGTTGCCAGATAATTTTACTTGTGGTTTAAATTTAATTGATGAACTACTTCCATTTAACCAAGCAATTTTTGTTAACGATGTGTTTTTGTTCTGTGAATTTACTGTAAATGAAGTAAATATTAAACACCACGTAATTACAATTGTAAAAATATTTTTCATAATAAATTTATTTTGTTGCGTTAAAGATAATTGTTTTTAATAAAAACAAAGATGTTTTATAATTTTAATTGATGTTAAAAATTTATTAATTTTGAAAATGTTTATAAAAGGCTAAATAACAACACGAAATAATGATTGACAACAACATAAATAATCCTAAAAGTGTTAAATTTTATGTAAGAAGATATTTAGAAAGTATTAAAAATAGCTTACAAAATAAAATTATAATTGATGTTCCGGCAGGTAATGGAGTAACCTCCGAATTACTTTTAAATTATGGAGCAAAAGTAGAGTCGTTTGATTTGTTTCCCGAATATTTTATGCTTAGTACTATTGAATGTAAACAAGCAAATATTTTAAATAAAATTCCTGTTGCAGATAGTTATGCCGATATGTTAATTTGCCAGGAAGGTATTGAGCATTTTAGCGACCAGTTAAAAGGTTTAAAAGAATTTAACAGAGTGTTAAAACAAAATGGAGAATTATTAATTACAACGCCATCGTATTCTAATTTAGCTGCAAAATACAGTTATTTGTTATTTGAAAGTGAAACTGTTAAACAAATGCCACCAAACGAAATAGATGATGTTTGGATGTCGGATAAAACTGTATCAAACGAAATTTACCATGGACATATTTTTTTAATTGGTTTGCAAAAATTAAGAGTATTGGCAAAACTTTCGGGTTTTAAAATTAAAGAAATAAAATATGTGCGATTAAGTAAGGGCTCGTTGTTACTTTTCCCATTTTTTTATCCAATTATATTTTTAAGCTCATATTTGCGATATTTTATTAATTTAAATAAAAATAAAAACATTTCAAAACCAATAAAATCGGCAGTTTATAAAGAGCAGTTAAAAATTAATGTTAGTTTGTGCAATTTGTTAAATAAACACATTTTTATAATTCTTCAGAAAGAAAAAGAATTAAAAGAAATTGATTTTAGAATAGAAAGCATTGTAAAACCTTTTGGGAAAATTATGTAACAAAGTCTACAAATAATTTTCTTTAATAATGTGAATTAAGGATTCGTTTCTTGTAGTTATTCCTGTATATGCTGTCATTCCCATTTAAGCCGTCATTCCCGCATGCCACCACTCCCGCCTATGTCGTCATTCCCGCGTAAGCCGTCATTCCCGCGTAAGCCGTCATTCCCGCATAGGTCGTCATTCCCGCGAAGGCGGGAATCTCCTATTCGAAGCGT
>JAVHRJ010000535.1:0-1899 GCA_036171595.1 Bacteroidales bacterium | reverse complement strand
CGGGTTATTTATATTTGACCCTTCGGGTCAGTGTTTACGATACTATTGCAAGTGATTAATGTTAATTACTAATAATCAGTACTACTTTTACTTTTATTTTAGCTTCTGTTGATAATGAATTTATATTGATATAACCAATAGCTCCAATTTCATCGCCGACAAACTCAATAATTTCCTTATCGGAAGAAAACTTATGTGGTGGCTCATCGCCGCTTTGATATTGCTGTTCAATAAAATATGATTCTACTTCAAAAGCATTTTTATTTAATACTTTTGCATAAAATAATTCACGTTCAGGGCAGTTTTTTTTCCTGTCTACAGGAAGAATATCTTTATTCATCTCAGACCACTTTTTTCTTCCTTTTCTCAGGAAATATGATTTTACAACATCAACAGAAAGTGCAGGGTTGTCTTTAAATGCAATAGGATTATCGTTACTGATAATAACTGCAATAGAAGTATTTCTCGGTGGACCTATATTAAAACTGACTGTAATTACAAAAAGAACTGATGTAACTACAGATATAATAAAACTCTTATAAATATTTCTCATACATTTCTAAAATATTTTTTTTGGAACTCAGAACCCGATTGCAAACTGTAGTTCAATTTTATTTTGCCTCCCCGTTAAATCTGTTTCAGAATATTTATATTCTAACTTTAAGACACAGAGTGGCTGCATCGCATATCGTAACCCTAAAGCACAGGAAGATGTGCTGTTTTTTAAAAATAGCCGGTCATTATTTGCCAGTATCAGTTCATCATAATATACATAAGGAATGAGATTTATTTTTTTTAGTTTATATCCGAAATAAAGAAAATATCCATGAGAATATGCAACAGTACCAGAATCAGACATTGATGTTTTCATGTTATAATATTCTCCGATTATTTCAATTGGCAATTTACCGGCCCAATAAGCGATACTTGCATTTAAAATCCGCAAATTAATATTTTGATTCGTTGTGAAATTCTGCACAGTAGTAGTCCCTGCAGGGACATTATCTAAATAACCTGAAATATGAAATTTAAGATTCTCTATTGGCTCCACATGAATATTTAAGCATACAGATTTAGAAATATTAAAATCTTGTATCGGATTTGAAGCAATTCCGTTCCCTATCATCAGGTTATATCCCAATTTCATTTTTGTAATTCCATCTCCATTGAGTTGAACGCCTATATCTTCAAGAGGTAAACCACCGCCGGTAGCATCCTCATTTACAACTTTAGGCCTGGTTATCGTGGGTTGCAAAACCAATCCATGATGAAAAACATTATTCCAGTAACCTAATGGAGTATAAAACTTACCTGTAGACAGATTAAAATAATCTTTAATCTTGTAGTTTATAATTGCCCGTTCCACACCAATTTTAAAACCTGCATCCGGTTTAGCACCCGTTTCATATTTAAAAACTGTTTCACCAATAAAACTTACTTTATCTGAGACCTGTGAAGTAAAAAACAAATCAAACTGGCCGAGAGCAAATTGATTTCGATGAGTAGTATCCAAAACTGCCGAAGCGTCAACATTTATAAATCCTTTTATTTTTGTATTTTGCGCAGTAAGTGTTTCTGCAAACAATCCAAATAAAAGAATTATTATATAAAGATTTTTTCGCATATTAGTCTGTTTTAAATTATTTGTTTCTACTCATCATTATTCTTTTTGGCCGTTTCTATTTTTAATTTGCACATTGAACATTGAATCCGCCGCGGCGGATTGGTATTGGTTATTCATTCTTTCTTGATTAATTTGCCGGTGAGTGTTACGATATATTCTATCAAAAATAAAAAAGCCCTCCATCTGGAAAGCTTTTTTATTTGAAGTTTATTTTTATTGTTAGTTACTAACATTTCTCACTTCATTTTTATATTAATCCCGAAGGGATTTAATTT
>JAVHRJ010000534.1:0-1905 GCA_036171595.1 Bacteroidales bacterium | reverse complement strand
TGATTTTGAATCAAAATTTAGATACCGCTTTACAATGGGGAATCAAAAATTCTGCTTCAGTGGTTTCGCATATGGGTGCCAAAAACGGTATTTTAACTATTTCAGAAATAAAATAATATGCCCACCAAAGACGAAATTTTAAAAAAGAAAGGCAAATTACCTGAGCAACTTGATTTAGTTTCAAATATAAATGATGACAAAAATAAAACCAAATCTCGCCTGCTATTAATCTTGTTTTTATTTTTAACTATAGGCTTTAGTTCTGGATTGTGGGTTCTTAAAGAATACAAAAATAATAAATTTAAATTAAATATTTCATTGAAACTACCTTCAATTCAAACTCCAATTATTACAGACAAAAATATCTGGCAAATTTGTTTTTTTGATAAAACTAGTCGCAAATTAATCTATCAACAAAAGTGTGATATAGCAGAATTACCCACAGACAAGGTAAAAAACAATATTGATTTAATCAAATCATCGCTACCAAATGGTTTAATAATTAACGAATCAATTTCCACTACCTCTACCGAAATTAATTATCTTGGTGACATTTCCTCACCAAAATTTAACTATTTTTTAGTTATAAAAATTTTTGGAAATTATCCTCTTAACATTTCTCAAAATTTAATACCCAAAACCGCCTCTGATCTCTATTGGCAATTTTCAAAATAAATTATTTTTAAATTATAATTTAAAAATTGATTAAAAATTAAAAATTTTAAATTAAAAATTTGTTTTATGATTGTGGTGTTGGTGTTAGAGTTATTGTTGGAGGACAAACAATTTCTTTTTCCCTTCCATCCGTAAAATAATCATCTCTCCCACAAGCACTTGATTTATAAACATCATTAGGTTTTTCCCATTTTACATCCTCTCTGTTATCAATCATTTGGTGCATTATTAAATTCCAGATTGGCGTTGCTCCCGTCACTCCCGATGCTACATAACTCATTGGTGAGCTATCATTATTTCCTACCCAGGCCAAAACCATCAATTCAGGAGTCCAACCTATACACCAATTATCTTTCAAACTATTTGTTGTTCCAGTCTTCACCGCCACTGTCTTGCCGCTAATTTTTAATTTCGAATTTAAACCAAAAACTGGCGAACGAGCCATATCATCAGACAATATTATATTAATTAAATATGCATATTTTGGTTCCGTTATATATATTTTTTCAATATTTTTTTCATAAACGTTTTCTCCTAAATAATTATTTATTTTTAGAATAGGATTAATATTTACTCGATTACCTAATTGTGAAAAAGTACTATATGCTTGTGCCATTTCAACCATTTGTACTTCACCAGCACCTAGTGCCAATGATAACCCAAATCGGCTTCGGTCATTCCATGTAGTTATACCCATCTCTTGCGCTAAATTTACCATATTATTCACTCCATTTTCATTTAGTAACTTGACAGACGGAACATTAAGCGATGAAGCCAAAGCCGTTTTAAAAGTTACCCTACCCATATATTTACCATTATAGTTTTGAGGCGAATATGGTTTTTGACCTCTGATTTGATAAGTTATTGGTGCATCATCAATTATTGAGCTTATACTTTTCCCTTTTTCTAACCCCAATAAATAGTTAATTGGTTTTATCGATGATCCTGGTTGTCGTAAAGCTGTAGTTACATTATATTTTCCATTAATATCTTGTGCCCAATAACTTTTTGAACCAACCATTGCCAAGATATCTCCATTTTGTGGATTGGTTACCAATGCTGCTCCATTGCTAATCCTTAATCTTGTTACTTTTGCTACTTCCTCAGCGACAATATTTTCCGTTTTTATTTGAGTCTCAAAATCAAGACTTGTATAAATTGCTAAACCTCTTCTTTCAATATTTTCAAATCCCAATTTTTCTGATAAATAATTTTTTACATAAAAAACAA
>JAVHRJ010000533.1:0-1905 GCA_036171595.1 Bacteroidales bacterium | reverse complement strand
GCGGTTTGACAATAACTGCAAGTAAAAGCCTGCCAAATCCAACATTGAACCGTTATAAACAAGCGATAAAAAAGAAAAGCACCATGAAACTTTTGAGCAAATTGAGAAGAATAAGCGGTTTGAAAACCTGAAAAAGAAAATAGTTCGTTGACACTTTCTTTGCAACTCGACAATTTTATAGCTCGTAGTTGTAAGTGCAAAATAGTTAATAACTTATTTGCATTTTCAATTTATTGTTGTAAATTGCAAACCGAAATAATATTTATTATTAACAAATTTCACTAAAAACATTAACCCAACAATGTTTTTAAAAAAATTCATAAAAGTATTTTTAATTAACTTTACAAACTTGTTTGTGATTTTAAGAGTTTTAAATTCTTTAAAATTTGTAACCTTTCAAATTTTCATTCAATCAACCATTTTACATAAAATCAGAGTTGCAAATTTATCCCAAACCGACAGCTCCCCGCCTTAAATTGTTGTTAACATATTTTTTTTCGTTTTTTATTTATTAACAATTTAAATTTTTTATTATGAAATATACAAATTTTAAAACAGTTTTTGTACTGACAGCTTTAATAACTTTCAGTAGTTTTATGGCTAAAAGCCAGACATATTTAAGTGGTACGGGGACAAATAATTGTGCAACTTTTGCAGCTGGAACAGTAGGTACTAATTGTACTTATATAGGTTGTGGTGCGGGTTTTAGTGTGCAAAATGGTATTTATAGAAATACATTTATAGGTGACCAAACTGGGTATAATACTTACACATTAAATGACAATGTTGGAGTTGGTTATCAGGCATTATATACACAAGTTGGTAATGTTTTAACATATTGGCCATCATACAATGTTGCAGTAGGAAACGGGGCATTATACACTAATAACCCAACTTCATCTACAACAGGAATATCTAATACTGCTATTGGGCATAATGCACTCTATAACAACACTACAGGTGATGATAATACTGCTTTAGGCTTCTATGCAGGGAGGGGAAACACAACAGGAACAGGTAATGCCTTTTTGGGTTATAGGGCAGGAAGAGCAAATACTACAGGTGACTACAATGTTTTTTCAGGTCGTTATGCCGGGCAAGCAAATACCACTGGAAGCAACAATACCTTTTTAGGATACTATGCCGATGCTGGTTCTAATAATTTATCCAACGCCGCTGCTATTGGAAATGGGGCATCAGTAACTGCAACAAATGATTTTGTAATTGGTAATTCCAGTGTTGCAAATCTTCGTTGCCAACAACAAACAATTTTAGCACTTAGTGATAGGCGTGTTAAAAATAATATTAAAGAAAATGTACCTGGACTTGCTTTTATAAATCTGTTAAAACCTGTTACTTATCATTTAGATATTCACTTACAAAATAGTATAATGGGATATCCAACTTTAAAAGATTCTTTAGATAATGTTATTGGTATAGATACTACATACTGGGAAGGAAAGTATGATATTGAGAAAGTGCAATATTCGGGCTTTATAGCACAACAAGTTGATTCTGCCGCTCAGCAAATAGGATACGATTTTAGTGGAGTATATAGACCCAAAAACAGTAAAGATTTTTATGGTTTGGGTTACACAACCCTTGTTGTTCCCCTTGTTAAAGCCGTGCAGGAACTAAGTAATAAAGTTGACAGTTTAATTGCATTAACAAGCCCAACCAACACACGTATGATGAATAAAAATAGTAACCAAGGCGGAAATGAAAACAAACAGGAAATAAAACTAAAATTACCTGTTGAAATTATGATGAGCGAAGCACGTCCTAATCCAAACGATGGTAAAGCAGAAATTGATTATTATTTGCCTTCATCTGTTTTAAATGCAAAAATAATTTTTACAGATATGCTGGGCAATGTTATTAATGAAGTACAACTTACAACAGGTT
>JAVHRJ010000532.1:0-9855 GCA_036171595.1 Bacteroidales bacterium | reverse complement strand
CAAATGCTAATTCTACACGTTGTTGCATTGATTCTCCCATTCCAATAATTCCACCGGAACAAATTTCTAATCCTACTTCTTTAGCTAATTTTAATGTTTCAATTTTTTCTTCGTAAGTGTGAGTTGTACAAACAGTAGGGAAAAACGATTTAGCTGTTTCTAAATTGCAATGATAGTGCTTTATTCCTATATCTTTTAATCTCTGTAATTGATGTTTTTTTAATAATCCTAATGAAGCATCAATTTCAATGTCTGTTTCTTTTTTTATTGCATGGTATATGTCAATTAATTCGTCGAGTTTTTTATCTGTTACTGTTTTACCGCTTGTTACAAGCGAAAATTTATGTACTCCTTTTTTAAAATTATTTCGAGCTTGTTTTATTGCCTCTTCTTTATCAATTATATCATAAACTTCAATATCGGTAGCGTGAAATGATGATTGTGAACACCATTTGCAATTTTCGGAACATTTGCCCGATTTTGCATTAGTAATTGAGCATAAATTAAAATAGTTGCCTGTAAAATGTTGTCTTATTTCGTTTGCTGAATTGCATAAATAATCTACCTCAGTTGTTTTACAGAGTTCTAACGATTCTTCAAAATTTATTTCACCTCCATTGGTAATGCGAGTTTTTATTAAATCAATTTTTTCTTTTGTCATAATGTTGTTTTATTATTTATAATGTTATTGTTAAACAAATTTGTTAAAAATAAAAAATGCGTAAAAGTTGTTTACGCATATATAAAATAGAAATTAATAAATTAAAGTTTTGTACTGATAAGTTTATTTTATTTGATTTACTTGATAATTGTGCTAATACAATTAAATTTGATTCGATTAAAATTTCGTTTATGCTAAAAGGTGTATCTTCTTGTACGTTGTTATTGGATTTAATTAAAGTGTAAACTGAACTTAATGTTTTACTCTTTTTTATAAAGCCTTGTGATACTTCTGTTTTTAAATTAGAAATTTTAACTATTTTGTTAATTGATACAAAAATAGCATAAGATTTTCTACTCCAACGTGAAAAGTTGAGTGATTTTTTATTTAGAATGCTGTTATATTTGTAATAATTCTTCATTATTAAACAAAGGTAAATATTTTTTTATAATCGTAAATTAATTCATCATTTTAACTTGATTAAAATAAAAAAAGCCAGAATTAATTTCTGGCTTTTTAATTAAATATTTGATTTGTTTTATTTTACTTCTTCAAAATCAACATCTTGAACTTCAGCATCTTTTTTTGCATTATTTTGTGTGTTTTGTTCTTGCTGTGGTTGTTCTGCATTATTTGGTTGCGATTGAGTGTTTTTATACATTTCTTCAGAAGCTGCTTGAAAAACTTTATTTAATTCTTCAGTAGCCTTATCAATACTGTCGATATCTTCATTTTTATGTGCATCTTTTAAATTTTGTAATGCACTTTCAATTGGAGCTTTTTTATCGGCAGGTAGTTTATCACCAAATTCTTTTAATTGTTTTTCAGTTTGAAAAATTAAACTGTCGGCATGGTTAAGTTTATCAATTCTTTCTTTAGCTTTTTTATCAGAATCGGCATTGGCTTCGGCTTCAGCTTTCATTTTTTTAATATCTGCATCAGATAATCCTGATGAAGCTTCGATACGAATACTTTGTTGTTTTCCAGTTGCTTTATCTTTTGCCGAAACGTTTAAAATGCCGTTAGCATCGATATCAAAAGTAACTTCAATTTGTGGAACGCCACGTGGAGCAGGTGGTATGCCATCTAAATGGAATCGTCCAATTGTTTTGTTATCGCGAGCCATTGAGCGTTCTCCTTGCAGAATATGAATTTCTACAGACGATTGATTATCGCCTGCGGTTGTAAATGTTTCGGTTTTGCGTGAAGGAATTGTAGTATTTGATTCAATTAAATGAGTAGTTACACCACCTAATGTTTCAATTCCGAGCGAAAGAGGGGTAACGTCGAGTAATAAAACATCTGTTACTTCACCAGTTAATACTCCACCTTGAATTGCAGCACCAACAGCAACAACTTCGTCAGGATTTACACCTTTTGAAGGTACTTTGCCAAAAAATTCTTCAACAACTTTTTGAATAATAGGTACACGTGTAGAACCACCAACTAAAATTATTTCGTCAATATCATTAACAGAAATACCGGCATCTTTAACAGCTTTACGACAAGGTTCAATAGTAGCTTGAACTAATTTATCAATAAGTTGTTCAAATTTAGCGCGAGTAAGAGTTTTTACTAAATGCTTTGGAACGCCGTCAACTGGCATTATATAAGGTAAATTTATTTCGGTTTGAGTAGAGCTAGAAAGTTCTATTTTAGCTTTTTCTGCAGCTTCTTTTAATCGTTGTAATGCCATCGGGTCTTTGCGTAAATCAACGCCTTCGTCTTTTTTAAATTCTTCTGCTAACCAATCAACAACAATTTGGTCAAAATCATCGCCACCCAAGTGAGTATCGCCATTTGTGCTTTTTACTTCAAAAACACCATCTCCCATTTCAAGTATTGATATATCGAATGTCCCACCGCCTAAGTCATAAACAGCTATCTTTATATCTTTTCCTCTTTTGTCTAATCCATAAGCAAGAGCTGCTGCGGTAGGTTCGTTAATAATACGTTTTACCGTTAATCCGGCAATCTCGCCAGCTTCTTTAGTAGCTTGACGTTGAGAATCGTTAAAGTAAGCAGGAACTGTAATTACAGCTTCTGTAACTGATTGTCCTAAATAATCTTCGGCAGTTTTCTTCATTTTTTGAAGTACAATTGCAGAAATTTCTTGTGGTGAGTAGTTTTTATTATCAATTTTAACTCTAGGTGTATTGTTATCGCCCTTAACTACTTCGTACGATGCATGTGAAATGTCTTTACCTACTTCATCAAATTTTGTTCCCATAAATCTTTTTATAGAAGATATGGTTCGTTTTGAATTTGTTACTGCTTGGCGTTTTGCAGGATCGCCAACTTTACGTTCACCGTTATCTAAAAAAGCAACAATTGAAGGTGTTGTGCGTTTACCTTCGCTATTTGCTATAACAACAGGCTCGTTTCCTTCCATTACAGATACACATGAGTTTGTTGTTCCTAAATCTATTCCAATTATTTTTCCCATAATATTGATTATTTAATTTCAAATTTATTGCAAGCATTTTTCAATGTTTGTGCCATAACATTATTTACAAAAAATATGGAATATTTGACAGTCTGCCAATATGACTTTAAGTCAATTAGTCTAATTGTTTGTCAAAAAGGCAGAGTTTACGGGAAATCAAATCCAGATGCTGACCATAATGGACCAGTAGCTTGATTATCTAAAAATTTAAGATTTTTAGTATATTGTCCATGTGCAAGAGAATCTAAAGTTCTAGTTCCTAAAGGTGGTTTTGATGGTAATTTAGTTTCGTATTTTGAAGTAAACAAACCAATACCATTACTTATATTTGAAAATGCAGGCCTTTCAGTAACTATTCCCGACGAAGGTGCGTTTACTTGCATATAAGTATAAAGTTCATCGGAGCCTACGTACATAGTAACCTCAATACTCGATTGTGCAACAACTCTTTTTATTACGTTTGAATTATCTTGAATTTTACTTGCTAATAAATTTAAAAATGTAATTCCTGTTAGTGTAACATCTAAATGTTCGTTTCCTAAAATTGATGATGCTACTTTACTGCTGAGTTTGTAATCAACATATTTTTTAGTTGTGTCTGTTGAAGTAATTTCATAAAAATAAAATCTAACAGATGTTTCAAATAAACGAGCGTTTGGTTGAGTAACCCATTTAATTGTTAATCCTTTATCTCCATTATTATAAAGCGGTATATTTAATGGTAATGATTCAATAAGCGTAAAATTCTGAATTAATGATGTTTCTGAAGTTATAGTTTTTCCATTTTCAAATATATTGAGTTTGTATTTTGCTAAAGGATTTAAATTAGCAACTGCTTTGTAGTAAATGTTTTTATCGTAAGCAAAAACGCCACTATCTTTTTGAAGTGTACTATCTTTTATAAATGTAATAATATTGCTTGTCCCAACTTCTTCTAAATAAACTGTAGCATTTTTATAATATAAAGAATCGCTTACTTGTGCCATTTGATAAGCATCTTGGTCGCCCAAAAAGGCTTTTGATAATTTAATGTAATGAACGGTATCTTTAGAACTTAATAATCCGTAAACAACAGAAATGTCGCTCCAATCCTCGTTTATTTGAAAATCATTCTTACACTTAACAGCAATTACTGCAATAATAATTAAAGTAATTATTTTAAACTTTAAATTTTTAAATATTTGCATTTGAATAATTTTATACAACTTTGTATTTAATTTGCAAATATATTTAATTTATTACAAAATAAAAATAATCTATGTCGGTATATAAAAACGTAAGAAAAGTTACAACTCATGTACTTTCTGAGATGAAACTTAAAAACGAAAAAATTTCGATGCTAACAGCTTATGATTTTTCAATGGCAAAAATTCTTGATGAGGCAGGAATAGATGTTATTTTAGTAGGCGATTCGGCATCAAATGTAATGTTAGGTTATGATACAACTTTACCAATTACATTAAACGAAATGATATATTTTGCTTCAGCGGTTGTTCGAGGAACAAAGAGAGCATTAGTTGTTGTTGATATGCCTTTTGGAACTTATCAAGGAAATTCGAAAGAAGCATTAAGTTCTGCTATAAGAATAATGAAAGAAACAGGCGCTTCGGCTGTTAAACTTGAAGGCGGAGAGGTGGTTAAAGAATCTATTCAACGTATTTTATCGGCTGGTATTCCTGTAATGGGACATTTAGGATTAACTCCTCAAAGTATTAATAAATTTGGAACTTTTGTTGTGCGTGCTAGGAGCGATGATGAAGCAAAAGCTTTAATTTCTGATGCACATGTTCTTGAAGAAATTGGTTGTTTTTCAATTGTATTAGAAAAAATTCCTGCAACATTAGCTGCAAAAGTTGCAAAAGAGGTTAAAATTCCAGTAATTGGTATTGGTGCAGGGCATGATGTTGATGGTCAGGTTTTGGTTTTACATGATATGCTTGGCATAATTAATGAGTTTTCGCCACGTTTTTTAAGACGTTATAACAATTTGTTTGAAGAAATAAAATCGTCGGTAATTCATTATATTAGTGATGTTAAGAATAATGAATTTCCAAATGATAAAGAGCAATATTAAGTAAGAAGTACTTGAAGTGATTCATAGTTAAAAGTATTTAAAGTTTATAAAGTTTTTATAGTTGTAAGTTTAAAAAATAAAGCAGACCTATAAGCCGGGTTCTGTTTTTCGGTAAACCGAAACTTCTATCATTTATCTTGTTTCGAAATCACTTCCGAAATCTAGCGACCTACCCTCCGACATTGGGCGAGCAACCCTCAAACGTCGGTTTACATGGTTTTGCAACTCACGAGGTACACAGCCCACAATGTTACCATGTGGCTGGTAAGCTCTTACCTTACCTTTTCACCCTTATCTCATATTCCGATACATCGGAAAGAGACGGTTATTTTCTGTTGCATAGCTATATTCTTTCAAATATCTTCCAGTTAGGAAGCGTGATGCTCTTTGCTGCCCGGACTTTCCTCATCATAATAATATGATGCGATAGAACGATCTGCTTTATGCAAATGTAAGATATTATTTATTTTATTTTATTAATAAATTTACAAATTATTATAATCTTTGTATTATGTGGAGATTATTAATTACAAAGTTTAATTATTTATTGTTTTCAAAGCATAGTAAGGGTTTTGGAATACATTCGCCTTTTTTATTTGATTTAATTACAAAAGTTTTTGACGATAAAACTGAAAAGTTTGCATATAGAAAGATTGATTTACTTAGAAATGAGCTTTTAAAATCGTCAGAAAAAATTACAGTTAACGATTTTGGTGCTGGTTCAAAATTATTTAAATCTAATATCCGCAATGTAGCCGATGTTGCTAAATATTCATCTGTAAAAAAAAAATATGGCGAATTGTTGTTTAGAATTGCTGAATATTTTAAACCAAAAACAATTTTAGAATTAGGTACTTCATTCGGATTAAGTAGTGCATATTTGGCAATGGGAAATTCAAATTCCAAGGTTGTAACTATTGAGGGATGCAAGCAAACATCAGCTATAGCACAAGATAATTATTTTTTATTAGGTATTAAAAATATAACATTGGTTAACGGAAAATTTGAAGATATTCTTCCATTATCTTTTTTCGATCTTGGCACATTAGATTTGGTTTTTTTCGATGGTAACCATACAAAGTCTGCTACATTAAATTATTTTAATCAATGTGTTAATTATTCGAATAATGATTCGGTTTTTATATTTGACGACATACATTGGTCAATTGAAATGGAAGAAGCTTGGAATGAAATTAAACAAAATAAAAAAGTAACTTTAACAATTGATATTTATCAATTTGGTATAGTGTTTTTTAAAAAACAATTACAAAAACAAGATTTTATTATTAAGTATTAAGTTGTAAATAAGGTAAATATGAAAGATGAAATAATTTCACTTCAAAAAATTTATAAATATTACCAAATTGGAACAGAGGTGGTAAAAGCTCTTCGTAATATTAATTTGTCAATATTACGTAACGAATATGTTGCAATAATGGGACCTTCGGGATCTGGGAAATCAACATTAATGAATTTATTAGGTTGTTTAGATACACCAACTTCGGGCCAATATTTTTTAAATAATAATGATGTTAGTAGAATGACTGACAATGAATTAGCTGAAGTAAGAAATAAAGAAATAGGTTTTGTTTTTCAAACCTTTAATTTAATGCCAAGATACAACGCTTTGGATAATGTTATATTACCATTAATTTATTCTGGAAAAAAAAAGAATGAAAGAATTGAAAGAGGAATTGAAGTTTTAAATAGTGTTGGACTTTCAGACAGAATAAAGCATAAACCTAATGAGTTAAGTGGTGGTCAGCGACAACGTGTTGCTATTGCTAGAGCAATGGTAAATAATCCGTCAATTATTCTTGCCGATGAGCCAACAGGTAATCTCGACTCAAAAACATCAGTAGAAATAATGCGTTTAATAGATGATATTCATAAAAAAGGGAATACAATAATTTTGGTTACACATGAAGAGGATATTGCAAAATATGCCAAAAGAATTATTAAATTAAAAGATGGTAGAATTGAAACAGACATTATTAATAACGAAAGAAATTTATTGATTTATGCCGATGAAAATATACACTAAAACAGGCGATACGGGGACTACTTCGTTAATTGGAGGAAAAAGAGTTCCAAAATTTCACGATAGAATTGAAGCTTATGGAACAATTGATGAGCTTATTTGTTATATTGGTTTAATTCGTGATAATAATAACGATAACAAAATAAAAAACAATTTACTTTTTATTCAAGACAGATTAATGACTTGCGCATCAATAATTGCAACTGATTGCGAGGGTTGTAATGTTAAAATTCCACTTTTAAAAGATACTGATGTGGAATTTTTAGAGAAAGAAATTGATAGTTTAGAAAGTCAACTTGAACCTTTAAAGTCTTTTGTCTTGCCTGGTGGTAACCCAATTTCTTCGTATTGTCAAATTGCTAGAACAATATGCAGAAGGGCTGAACGTAAAACATTATTTTTAAGTCAAAATTATAAGGTTGATGCATTAGTTATTAGGTTTTTAAATAGATTGTCAGATTTTTTATTCGTTTTTGCAAGATATACATTAAAAGTAAATGGTGGTGAAGAAACTAATTGGATGCCTATATATTAAATAACATTATGTAATGAAAAATAATAATTATTTGTTATTTAATTTAAAAAACACTCTTTTTATTATATTATTTATTATTTCTTTTTATACGTGTTTTTCACAAAAAAATGTTCCTAAAAAAGCCCTTTTTGATGGAAGAGTGTCTGGTTATTATCAGAATACAAGTAACACGGCAAGTAAAAAAGATCGTCAAATTAAATTAGAGGGTGCTTTAGATAGTGTGGCAGTAAGAGTATATAAAGATAAAGAAACGGTGTTTTCTATTAAAACAAATAAAAAAGGAATTTTTAAACTAGCCCTACAAGTTGAAAATGTTTATAAATTGGAGTTAACTAAAAAAGGATATTTAACAACAAACTTAATAATTGATTTGAAGAATATTCCAGAAGATGTTGCATCAAAAGGATTAATTTTTGAAAATTTAGAAATATTAGTAAATAGCTATAACAATGGCAATTCGATGTATCTAACATTACCTTTTGGAAGATTGTTTTTTGATGAAAATACTAACTCATTTAAATTTGAGGAAAAAAACGCAAAAGTTAGGAAAGGAATACTTTCAAAAGAAAAAATTGAAAATCCTGCTGTTTCAATTATTGAGCAAGCCATTTTAAAAAATAAAGAAAATTTCTTAAAACAAAATGCAAAAGAAAATGATGTTACATATTCAAATCGTGCTTCTGTAAAAAATGATAATGCTGTAATTCCTAAATCAATTATCGCATCAAAGGTTGTCTTAATAAATTCAAAAATTAAAAAATTTACTAGCGAAGAAATAAATTTAAGAGAAAGGGAATTGTTTAATGAACGTGAGAAATTAAAAAAAGATAAATTATTAGCAAAAACTGAACAAGACTCGTTACTTATTATTCAAAGAGAATCGATTCTAAATATGGCTGAAAGTGAGTTAATTGCTGCTAAAAAATTTATTAAATCGCAAGAAGATGTTATTTCAAAACAAAGGTGGGTATTAATATTAATATTAGGATTTTTATTTTTATTATTAGTGTTTTTGTACGTTGTTATTAAAAATCATCAACAAAAAAAAGCTACAAATTTGTTGTTAAATAAAAAAAATAAAAATATTACTGATAGTATTAATTATGCACTAAAAATACAGCAATCGATACTATTAAGTGATGAAGAAGTTAAAAAAATTGTTCCAAATTCTTTTATTTTTTATCAGCCAAGGGATATTGTATCTGGCGATTTTTATTGGTTTTCTAAAGAAGATGACAAAATTATTATTGCTGCAGTTGATTGTACTGGACATGGAGTACCTGGAGCTTTTATGTCGTTTTTAGGGTATTCGTTAATGAATCAAATTATAATTGAAAAAAAGGTCACTCGGCCATCTGAAATTTTAAATAAATTGCACGAAGGTATTGTTAAATTACTCCGTCAAAAGTCTGGTAAAATGAATGTACATGATGGAATGGAGTTGTCGCTTTGTGTATATAATAAAAATACTTCAATGTTAGAATACTCAGGAGCAATGAATCCTGTATATATTGTTATTAATAACGAAATTATTACTCTTTTGCCTGATGAGTTTTCGATTGGAGAGCCTGTTTATAATGAAAAAACAAAAATAAAATTTACCGATAAAAAAATTAAAATTTCGGAAAACGATATATTGTATTTATTTAGCGATGGCTATACTGATCAGTTTGGAGGCGAGCAAAATATTAAATATAATACTTTAAATTTCAAAAATCTTTTATTAGAAATACATGATAAACAACCTCACGAACAGAAGTTAATTGTAGAAAATTCTATAAATAGTTGGAAGGGAAAATATAAACAAATAGATGATATGTTAATAATAGGTGCTAAATTCAAAAATTTATAATATTATTTTTCAACAAGTTCGAAAGGAATTTTTAATAATTTTTGAAATTCTTTTCCTTTTGTTTTCATAAGCTCATCGTCAGCTTTATATTGCCATGTAATTATTACTTTACCTCCATTTTTTATAATAATTTCAAGTTTCGATAATATAAAAAAGAGATGTTTTACAGAGCTTGAATTTATATATTCTAAATAAATAGTCGAACCTTAAAAACTCATTTTATTCCCAAAAGTAAAAAAAATGAAG
>JAVHRJ010000531.1:0-9899 GCA_036171595.1 Bacteroidales bacterium | reverse complement strand
GAAGCGGTTGGAATTTCGTTGAATGTTATTAAAACAGTATCATAACAAGCCCCACTTCCTGTTCCAATTGTCCATACAAAAGTGTATGTGCCAAAATTAGTAACACTAACACTTGAAATTGTATCTGTATTATCTGCAATTGTAGCAATACCCGACCCAGAAACGGACCAGCTACCTGGCCCAGAAGAAGAACCGTTTAACGTATAATTTAAACCACAAATTGAATCATCTAGACCTGCATAAACAGAATTTGAAACATTTACTGCAATTTGATCACTAGCTGTTATGTTACTACCATTACAATTTTGATAAACAACTTGGGCAGTATAAAAAGAAGTTGCTGTTGGACAAACTGTTGTAGTTAATCCAGTTCCAATTAAGCTTGCATTCTGATCATACCAACTTACAGTATAATTAGGTGGTCCAGAAGGAGTAAAACGCCAAGCTTCGTTATTTGCAGTCCATGGGCCGGTATTTCTTCCTGGTGGCGAAATTCCGACAGTTCCAGTAGCATTTTGTATTCCAATTAAAGCATTACCACTATTCCAAGTAGAACAAACAGGGTGATTTTGAATATAAACTTCAACAACATTTGTTCCTTCATAAAGCACAATTTCCTGAGAAGTCATTAATGCATTACAACTGAAATAACAAACAGAATTAAATTTAAAAACGAATGTTCTGCAAGGGTAATTACCTGTGATATCATAATAAAGATTGCCACAAACTCCTGGGTCAATATCTAAATATGCACCAAAAATTGAGTTAGTTGGTAATGTATTACTTGGAATTGAAGAAGTAAAAGACCACGGATTATACCCACCAGCATTTGTCAAATCAAATGAGACGTTCCCATTTGAACCAACAATAACCTGGTTATATCCTTGCCCATAAAAACAAAAAGTAAAAGGCAAAGTAATTATTCCACTGTAAACATCATCTGTGTTAACAGAAACTGGTGTGCCACCTGTAAAAGGAAATGGCGGGTCGTATGTAATTGAGGAAACGGTATATGCACTTGTTTGCCCAGTTTCTAATACCGTTGCATTTAAGTTAACACAAGGATTATTACAAGAAGCACTAATATCTGGGCCTAAATCAATTTGCGGACATCCAGGTGCTTGAGCTTTAATTAGTTTTGTTGCAAAAAGCAATAAAGAAATTAATATTATTATTTTAAAGTTAATAGTTATCTTCATTTTGATAAAGAATCATGTTTATTTTACAAGACGTGATTTTAAATAAAACGTTGCCTTTAATTTAGAATATTTAAAAATAATTTTCATTTTCTATTTTGATTTAGAACTTTAGAAATAGTAAATTCAAGATTTTTGAAATCAATAGGTTTAGTTATAAAATAATTCATACCTGCTTGTTCACATTTGCTTTTTATGTCTGTTAAAGCATGTGCTGTAAGGGCAATTATAGGTGTGTTATTCCCATCTAGCCTAAGAGTTTCAGAGGCTTGGATACCGTCCATTCCGGGCATTTCAACATCCATTAAAATAATATCGAAAACTTTTGTTTCAATAATTTTTAAGACTTCAAATCCATTATTTGCAATTGAAACATTGTGTCCTGATTTTTCTAAAAATGATTTAGCTACTTTAACATTAAGCAAATTATCTTCTGCTAAAAGTATATTTAATTCAGGTAAATTTATAACTTGTTTAATATCAGCAGCATTTTCGATATTATTGTTTACGTTTATAGGCAAATCGAAAAATAGTGTAAAATAAAAAACGCTTCCTTTTCCTAGTTCACTTTCGAACCAAATTTTTCCACCTAAAATATCTAAAAGATTTTTACAAATTGCCAGACCTAAGCCTGTACCACCATATTTGCGACGAGTAGAACTATCTATTTGCGAAAATTTTTCAAAAATAAGTTTTTCGTTTTCAGGATATATTCCAATACCGGTATCTTCTATTTTAAATAAAATTTCGACTTTGTTGCTATTGCTATCAAAATTGTTTAATGTTACGGATACGTTAACCCCTCCATTTTCAGTAAATTTTACAGCATTCCCAATTAAATTAAATAAAATTTGACGCAAATAACTTTGGTCGCCAACTACAAATTTTGGCAATCTATCATTAATAAAAGTACTTAATGAAATATGTTTGTGATTTGTTATATTTATGAAAGAATTAACAGAATAGTTAATTAAATCGTAAATATCAAATTTGATTTTTTCTATAATAACTTTTTTAGATTCGATAAGTGAAAAATCAAGAATATTATCAACTATACTTAATAAATGTTCAGATGCCGATTTTATTGTGAGTAAATAGTCTGTTTGTTCTTGCGAAATTTTAGATTGATTTAAAAGTGTAGAAACGCCAACAATTACGTTTAATGGTGTTCTAATTTCATGACTCATGGTTGTTAAAAACTCCTCTTTTGCTTTATCTGCTTCTTGAGCTTTTTTTGCTAATTTTTCTGATTGAATAAGTGATTGTTTTAATTTCTCTTGAATTATTAATTTTTCATTTATTTCTTGAGTTAACTGAACTGTTCGTTCTTGTACTTTTGTTTGAAGAGAATAGTTGTAATTTTTTTTCGATTTTATTATTATATAAACAAATGGAAGAGAGAATAAAGAAAATAACAATATGTACAATAAGGAAATAAAAATTTCTTTATTTAATAATTTGTTTATATAACAAGCATTATAATTGGCACCTAAAACATATAACTTCCCAGTTGCAGAATACTTTGGAATTAAAACCGTCCTATAAGTTCCATATTTTTCGGTTATTGTTTCATAAATTTCTTCATTTTTTTTTAAAATAGTTAAAGGATTATACGATGATCCTTTATACTCTTGCCAATAATGTACTTCGTTTCTGTTTTTTAATTCATTATTATTAGTAGAACAACTTGTATAATATACTTTGTTGTTTTTTATTATCAAGGTAAATAAAAAACTTGCATTTATTTGTTTTGCGTACTTAGTTAAATTTTTAATGTTTTGCCAATCTTCATTACTGTTTATTGAACTTTGTTCAATAGCTTTATCGTAAAAGTTTAAAGGTAATATGTTATTAATTGAACTAGCAATAACATAAAGGTTATTATCAATTCCCTTATAAATCTTATTTTTATTTCTTTCGTAATTTATAAAAACAAATACAATTACTCCAACAAGATATAACCCAATAGGAAAAATTAAGTTTTTCCTATTATTGTACACGTTGTTAATTAATTTATGCATTTATTAAAACTTGTTAACAGTTTTACGTGTGTTGTAATTACTAAGTTTAATTTAGTTAGAATAACTTGATAAAACCATTAAATATTTTTCGAAAAAAATTAGTCAATCGAATTTACTGGTTCTTTCGCTTTTTTAAATTCAAAAAACACAACTCCAATAAATATTAACAATAACAATATTGAACTTATCAATGCAATTTTTTCGCCAACGTAATATCCCTTAGGTTCAAATTTAAAATTTATTTCGTGATTGCCAGAAGGTATTAGCATAGCTCTAAGCACATAGTTTGCACGAAAATAATCTGCAGGTTTATTGTCAATAAAAACATTCCACCCTTTATCGTAATAAATTTCAGAAAAAACTGCAATTTGTTCGTTGTTACTTTTACTTTGATACATTAATTCGTTTGGCGAATATTTTGTTAATTTTATTGTTGCTGTTGAATCGAAATTTGGTTTAAAATTTTTAAGAGTACTTTCAAAACGTTTATCAACAATAGCTTCTTGCGAAGGGTTAAAATTAGTAAGTGCATTTAATTCGCTATCAGCGTTTGCTACTAATTTATATGATTTTACAAACCATGCGTTGCCTAGTGCACCTGGATTTTGTTGAACTACATTTCCTTGTTCTTTAGTTGGTACTATTACGTATTTTGTATTAAGCATATTTAATACTTGCATATTGTTTTTGCTTATTTGTTTATCAATTAATTCTTGATAACGTTTCATTTTTGCACCGTGATAACCTCCAATTGATTTATGAAAATATGAAGTACTTGCATCGTTAAACGTGTTTACCGCAACATTAAGCACTCTAAAATTGGGGTCGGTATCTTTTAAAATATCTAAATCGGCTTGCGTTGGCAAATAAGGTGTTGATGCATCAATTTTTGATACAAATAAACTATTATTAACATAACGTTTATCAATAGGCCATAAATCAACAATAAATAAAATTCCAATAAATAAAACTGCAATATTTGTTTTTAATTTTTTTATTGAAGTAAAATAAACTAAAGTTGCCGTTAACAATACAAATACTAAAGACCTAACGCTATCCATTCTTAATAAACTTTCTCGGTCGGCTTGAATCTCATTAATAGGGAAACCCGATTTTGCATATTGAGCATCACTTGCAGCAGAAAAATCGAAAAAAACACCCGGCATAATTATTAAAATAACAAGAATACCACCAACAATACCAAGTGACCATTTTAAATGTTTAATTAGTGCTTTAAGCTCAATATTGTTTTTTATAATGTTATCAAAAGTTAAAATTGCAAGTAAAGGCAATGCAAACTCTGCTATTACAAGCGTCATGGAAACAGTTCTAAATTTATTGTAACCAGGCATATAATCTAAAAACAAATTGGTTAGCCACATAAAATTTTTGCCCCAAGCTAATGTTATAGATATTATTATAACAATTAACAACCACCATTTTGTTTGTCCCTTTAACATAAACATTCCTAAAACAAATAAAAACATTACAACAGCACCAGCATATACAGGTCCGCTAGTAAAGGGTTGATCGCCCCAATATAAAGGAACTTGTTTTACAATTTGTTTTGCTTGCACAGAGCCATATTTTTCGTCAAAATATTTATATGTTTCTGAATTCGTACTTAATTCGCCACCAGAAGCGCCACCTTTAGCGTTAGGTACTAATAATGTTAGTGTTTCAGAAATGCCATAACTCCAAGCGGTGGCATAATCTTTATCTAAACCTGTTGTTTTATTTTCTTTGTTTGAAGTCAATTCAGATTCGCCTCGCATCGAGTATTTCCCGTATTCGTAGGTTAACCACAAGGTTGATATATTACATCCAACAGCCAAAATAGCAGCAAACACGAGTGCAACAGTTGCTTTTGAAAAATTTAAAATTGTTTTTTCTTTTATAGATTTAACAAATTCAACAATTCCTAAAATTACAATTATAATAAAAGTATAATAAGTAATTTGCAAGTGATTAGCAATCATTTGCATGGTTAAAAACATACCAAACAATATAGCTCCCAGTAATATTTTTTTATTATACGAAAGATAAGCACCGGCAATAACAACAGGCATATATCCAAGAGTAATGGCCTTTGTTATGTGTCCAGGTTCAAGAATTATAAAAAAGTAAGACGAAAAACCGTAAGCAATGGCACCGGCAATACTTAGCCATGGATCTACTCTAAAAACCAATAAGGCAATGTAAAATCCTAATAAATAAAGAAATACCATGCCAGCTGGTTTTGCTCCACCTAGATTTAAAATTTGGTAAATTTTAATAAAAACATTTGCTCTTGCAGTATTATTAATTAAATATGTTGGCATTCCTCCAAACATACTATTTGTCCAAAGGGCTATTTCTCCAGTTTTTTTATAATAATCAGCCGACTCTTTATCCATTCCCTTAAAACTAGTAATATCGCTTTGTTTAATTTGCTTTCCCTCTAAAAGAGGCGAAAAATATGCATAAGTAAGAATTAAAAATGTTACTACTGCTACAATATGTGGTAAAATTGACTTAATTGAAATTGATTTCATAATATAATTAATTAATGCTCAAAAATAGCAATAAACATAGATGATGCAAAATTATTTTTTTATAATTAACTGATTTATATTTCAATTTCACCAGCTTCAAAACTTTTATATTTCTTTGACAAATAGGCTAATAATTTACTGAAATTCGTCATTGCTTCAAGTGTTTCAGCGGTAATACTCAATTTTTTTAATCGCATAAGCAATAATGAATATACAGCAAAAAGGCAAACTTCAATATCAGAAATAGGTTTCGATGGTATTTTATTTCTAAATTGCTCAATATCATTTGCTGCAATTTTAAATAAATTTATGTATTTTTCATCATTCAAAAATTCAATTAAACGAAAATGAAAATCGGTAAGTTCTTTAATTTGATTTTCTATAAATTGCAGATGTCCAGAGTGTTGAAGCTTTTCTTCATTCATCATTCTACAAATTGAATTATACCATTTCCGAATTTCAATAAGCTCGTTTTCGGGTTGTTTAAATTTTGATATTAAAACGGTATTTAATTTATCAAAATCGCACGAAGTACTTCTTACTAAATCTTCAATTTGAAACATGTAAATTAAATATTCCGATATATTTGTTTTTTTTAGCTCTTTTGCAATAAGCATAATTATTTTTTTTAAATGTAATAATAATAATAATTTCAAAACAAATATTTTTTTATTTAATAATATATATTTGTATTAAATTAAATTTTTAAAACTATTCATTTTATATGAAAACCATAATAAATCTTTTCGAAGAAAGTGTAAACAAATTTGCAAACAACCCTTATTTATTAGAAAAAACAAATAACAAATATATTGCAACAACATACAGTGAAGTTCGCGAAAAAGTTTATGCTTTTGCTGCAGGTTTAATGGCAATTGGAGTGAAAAAGGGCGATAGAATTGCACTTCTTTCAGAGGGAAGAAACGCTTGGGTTATTTCCGAACTTGGTGTTTTATATGCTGGTGCTGTTAATGTTCCACTTTCGGTAAAATTAGATGAGCTAACAGAATTAAATTTTAGAATAGAACATTCTGAAGCTAAATTAATAATTGTTTCAAAGAACCACATTCAAAAAATCCGGAAATTAATAGAGAGTAACGATACTTTTGGCTTAAAATCAGTAAAAAAAATAATAGTATTAGACGATATTTTTCTAGAAAACGAAAAAGAAATTCATTTTTCAAAAATAAACACCTTAGGAAATGAATATTTAACAAATAACAGAATATTTTTTAATGAAAGATGGAAGTCAATTAGCGACAATGATTATGCTAATATTTGCTATACATCTGGAACATCTGCCGACCCTAAAGGAATTATTTTATCACATCGTAATTATACCGCAAATGTTGAGCAAGCGTGCTCACTAATGAAAATTGAAGAACATTTTAGAACTTTGTTAATACTTCCATGGGATCATTCGTTTGCACATACCGCTGGTATTTATGCGTTTATGGCTTTTGGGGCAAGTATAGCATCGGTTCAAATTGGTAGTACACCAACCGAAACAATTAAAAATATTCCTATTAATATTAAAGAAATAAAACCTCATGTATTGATGAGTGTACCTGCGTTAGCTAAAAATTTTAGAAAAAATATTGAAAAAGGAATTCAAGCAAAAGGACCAAAAGTTGAAAAACTATTTAACAAAGCCTTAAAAGTTGCTTACGCGTATAATCGTAATGGATGGGAAAAAGGAAAAGGATTTCAAATTATTAATAAGTTAATGTATGCTATTTACGATAAAATAATTTTTTCGAAAATACGTGCAAACTTTGGCGGAAATTTACAATTTTTTATTGGTGGTGGAGCATTATTAGATGTTGATTTACAACGCTTTTTCTACGCTCTTAAAATTCCAATGTTTCAAGGTTATGGTTTATCAGAAGCTTCACCAATAATTTCTGCTAATTCTATGTTAAAACATAAAATGGGAACTTCTGGATTTTTAGTGAAAAATCTTGAGCTTAAAATTTGCGACGAAAAAGGGAACTCTTTACCAATTGGACAAAAAGGCGAAATTGTTGTAAAAGGCGAAAACGTAATGATGGGTTATTGGAAAAACGAAAAAACTTCATCCGAAACTATTAAAAACGGATGGCTTTATACTGGTGATATGGGTTATTTAGATAATGACGGGTTTTTGTATGTATTAGGCCGATTTAAAAGTTTGTTAATTTCAAACGATGGAGAAAAGTATAGCCCTGAGGGAATTGAAGAAGCAATAGTCGAAAACTCAAAATATATTGATCAATGTGTTTTGCATAATAATCAAAATCCATATACCATTTTACTAATTGTACCTAACAAAATAAACTTAATTTCTACAATCGAAAAAACTGGATTAAGTATAAAAAGTGATGAAGGTTGCAAATTTGCAATTAAGCTTTTTCAATCTGAATTAGATAAATATAAAAACGGTAAATTTGCCGATTCTTTTCCTCAAAGATGGTTACCTACAACTTTTGCAATTATAAATGAACCTTTTTCCGAAGAAAATCATTTTTTAAATTCAACTTTAAAAATGGTTCGAAGTAAAATCATTGAACATTATAAAGAAATAATTAGCAATTTATATACTTCAGTTGGAAAAAATATTTATAACAATAACAATATTTCAGCTATAAGGCACTTATAATTAAAACAATACGTGTTTTATAAATATATTTTATATTTGGCAACTATTTTTTGTTTATTACGTCAATTATTATATATTTACGTTGTTAATTTTTTTAAAATTAAAGTAATATGGAAAATTTGTTATTCTTAATATCTGTTATAAAGACTATTACAAAAAAAATGTTTTTTATAACTACAATTTTTGCGATTATACTTGTATTTGTTAATAAATCTTTTTCTCAAAATGGTTGTCCTAATGCCGATTTCTCCTTTCAAGATTTTACTAATTGGCAAGGATTCACCGGAACTTATGGAGCATGTTGTCCTACTCCAGGTATTGTTGCCGGAAGACATACTATAATGAATGTTCCAGGAACAGATGCAAATACTGGGAATTTATTAAGTTTATTGCCTCCAGGATTAAGTGTTGGAGCTCGTTTAGGAAATAGCAGTGTAGGTGCCGAAGCCGAAAAATTAAGATACGAAATGGTTGTTGATGCCTCTAATGCTCTGTTTTTTTATAGGTATGCCGTTGTTCTAGAAGATCCTGCTCATTCATCAGCCGAACAACCTAAATTTGATATTAATGTAATTGCAAGCTCTTCAGTTGGTTTATGTGGCGAATATCACGTGGTTTCTGGTGGATCTATTCCTGGTTTTCAAACTTATGGAGGAGTTCGTTGGAAAGATTGGACAACTGTTGGAATAGACTTAACGCCTTATATGGGACAAACCATTGCAATTGAATACACAACTTATGATTGTGCACAATCCGGGCATTATGGTTATGCTTATTTAGCATGCGATTGCTCACCGTTAGCAATAAATGTTGGGTATTGCCAAGGCAATTTACAAGCTGTTTTACAAGCTCCTCCAGGATTTACCTATTTATGGTCACCAGGTGGTGCAACTACGCAATCAATTTCGATTAATAATCCAACAATTGGAACAACATATACGTGTGTACTTACTGCACCAAATGGTTGTAGTGTAACATTAAGCACAGTACTCGATCAAACAGAAATTCACGCCAATTTTAATCCTGTAATTGATAACTGTACTTTTAATGTTAATTTTTATGATTCTTCAACTGTAAGCCAAGGAACAATTGGTACTTGGAATTGGACTTTTGGAGATGGATCATCTACTGCAGAGCAAAGTCCTTTTCATACTTTCCCTGGACCAGGAACCTATAACGTACACCTTGATGTTACTACTACAGCCGGAAACTGTCCTGCTGATACAACAATTCAAATAACAATAAATCCCATACCTGTTGCAAATGCAGGTCCTGATGTTTCAATTTGCTCACAATCTTCTCAATTACAGGCAATTCCATCAATAGGAACAGGATCTTGGTCCTATACTGGACCAGGAATAGCTACTATTAGCGATGTTAATATTCCAAATCCTACAGTTAGTGTTGATACTGATGGCCAATATTTCTTTGTTTGGACAGAAGATAGTGGTTCAGGTTGTTTAAGTAGAGATACTGCTATTTATAATTTATACGAATTGCCAATTTCCAA
>JAVHRJ010000530.1:0-1917 GCA_036171595.1 Bacteroidales bacterium | reverse complement strand
AAGATTAAGATGGAAAAGAATTGCAAAAAGTATTTATTCCAAAATAATTAGATTCTATAAAACTAATTGAAAAAATACTCGATAGCATTGATGATAAAAATTCTAAATTAATCTCTCCCAAATTAAAAGACCCTTCTAATTTAGCAAAAAAAATATGGCAAGATATATGGTCGGTTAGTGGCGCTACACCAGAAAACTGTTTGTATACTTTTGTTGAGCTATTTATTTTTAAATATTTAAGTGACCTAAATGTTCTTACAGGGTTTTATAATTTTTATGACTTATTAATGAAGTATGAAACAAATTCAGATGAACAGGTTCTGGAATTTTATGCAGAGACAATTCGTAAAGAGATAAAAAATAAATTCAAAGAAAATCCAAAAGACAAAACAACAATTATAAATGGGACTATTTTTGTCAGTAAAGATGATAAAGCGGTTAAGGGATATAGCACAGTATTTAAAAAAGTATTAGAAAAATTTAACAATGAGGGAAAGTTAGAGAATATTCATCACGATTTTAAAAGCAAAATATTTGAAAGTTTCCTTAAAGAAAGTATTAGCAAAAAAAATTGGGGTCAATTTTTTACACCATTAAAAGTCGTAAGAGCCATAGTCTCTATGATTGATCTAAAAGAAGGAATGAAAATTTGTGACCCAGCTTGCGGTGTTGGAAAATTTTTGCTTGAACCAATACTTAAGGAAATAAATCGTTTTTATAAGATTGATAAAAATAATAAGCTAAAAAGCGAAATTACTCTTGTCGGCTACGACAAAGGATTTGATAAAGATGAACAGAAAACAATTATATTGGCAAAGGCTAATATGTTGATTTATTTTTCTGATTTATTAAAAGAAAATCCGGAAGCAACAGAACAATTCTCCAATTTATTTAACGATACATTTTTATTAAAAACAAATTCTATCTTGGGCACGTTAGCTGATCCTATTGATTCCGAATATGATTTGATTTTGACTAACCCTCCTTATGTAACAAGTGGCAGCAGTAATCTAAAAGAAGAAATTAAAAAAAGCGGTTTGGAATACCATTATAAAATTAATGCTTTGGGTGTAGAAGGGTTATTCTTGGAATGGATTATAAAAGCATTAAAGCCCAATGGTAAAGCAATAATTGTAATCCCAGATGGTGTTTTGAGTAGAACCAATGATAAAAATATTAGAAAATATATTATGGATGAATGTTCTATTGATGCAATAATTTCTTTACCGTCTAAAACATTCTTCACAACACAGAAAAAAACATATATTCTTGCGATAACGAAGAAAAATAATAAATCCATAAAACAAACAGAACCAGTATTCTCTTATTTAGTCTCTAACATTGGCGAAACTCTCGATATTTATCGCATTGAAATTCCAGAAAATGATCTTGAAGATTCTGTTGTTTATTACAACCAATTTAAGGGTGCAAAAAAACATTTTAAAGCTGATAACAAAAAATGCAAAATTATTGATTTCAAATTTTTTGAAAATAATTATCAAGATTCTTGGATTATTGAAAAACTTTGGAACGAAGAAGACTTAATTGAATTGGGAATAAAGGAAGAAGAAAATAAAATAAATGTAAATGAATTCGCCACATTTTTAAGTAATATAAATTTGACCATAACAGAGTATCAAGAACAATTAAATAGTATAACAAGTGAAATAAAAAATTATAAAGACGTATTTCTTTCGGACGAGAAATATTTTAAAATATATACAGGGGGTTTAGGCTATAAAAAAAATGAGTATGTCAAATACGATACCAAATCAGAAGAAGACATACCAGTTTACACCGCGACATTAAACCCAGTTGCGCATTTTAAAACTGGCAACATTAGTCGCTTACCAACTGGGTGCGATGAAGAGCATCCTCACATATTACTTCGTTACCAACAAACTGATGATACCGACC
>JAVHRJ010000529.1:0-1918 GCA_036171595.1 Bacteroidales bacterium | reverse complement strand
TATTTAGGTAAATATATATATATGCTAAGACAATACGCTTTTATTCTAAAAAGGGGCCTAATAGACAAAAATGAGGCTAATAATCTCTGCAAGCCTTATTCTGATTAGCTTTGCAGCTAATCAAATACTATGAATAAAAAAAATGCATTTTTTGTGGTAAGGGATTTACCAAAAAAAATGGCATCTTAAAAGGTGTTCAGCGATACAAATGCAATATTTGCGGCAAACAATTTTTAGGAGGAAATCGAATAGAATTGCCAGAATTATGGTCTGAATACAAAAATGGCAAGCAAACATATAAGCAATTAGCACAAACATATAATTGTTCAAAGCGAACTATTCAGAGAAAGCTGGACCAGTACATTATCAAGTTTGAAGCAATAAAAACAAGAGATGTGGTAGTTCTGATGGATACAACCTATTGGGGCAGAAACTTTGGAGTAATGCTTTTTAAAGATAATATTACAAAAGAAAATCTCTTGAAGTATTATGTAAAGTATGAGACAAATCTTGTTTATCGACAAGGAATTGAGGAACTTAAAAAGCAAGGATTTAATATATTGGCAATTGTTTGTGATGGAAGGAAAGGAGTTGCACAATCATTTAAAGATATTCCTGTTCAAATGTGTCAGTTCCACCAGTCAGCAATTATAAGGCGATATTTGACTAAAAATCCTAAACTAAAAGCATCTCAGGAATTAATGCAAATAGTAGATATAATGACTATTACAGATAAAGAATCATTTGTTGGCTCTTTAGGTTTATGGTTTGAAAAATGGCAATCTTTTTTGAATGAAAGAACCGTAAATCCTATTACAAAAAGAACTTTCTATACTCATAAAAGATTGAGAAGTGCTTACAGGAGCTTAAAAAATAACATGCCTTGGCTCTTTACTTGGTATGACCATTATGAGTTGAAAATACCCAATACAACAAATGCCATTGACGGACATTTTTCCGATTTAAAGAACAAACTGCGTAACCATAATGGGTTAACAATGGAAAGAAAAATGAAATTTATCAATAGCTATTTGAAGGTCTGACGACCTTCTATTAGGTTTTTTTAGGCATTAGGTTTCTCTGAAAATATCAATAAAAAAGGGATTAGTTCGTAAACTAACCCCATTGACTTTTTCGTCGAAACAAAAAGGTTATCCCTGGTAGGTTGCTCCTCAGCAGAGCCTATTTCCGTTTAGCCTTTCTAAAACAAATATCTGTATAAAAACAAAAAATTCGACAAAATGATAAAAATAAATAGCCTCATTTTTGTCCATTACACCAACTTCTACTTCCATTCAAAAATTTGTTATTCTACAACCCTATTTAATGCTTATATTAGCAGAGCCATTATTACGTAATAATATTAGAAAAAAGTTTCTAATCTCGCTCTTGTTAAGGCAATTATTAATTCTAAGGAAACACAGCTATGATAAATGAAAAGCCAAGTTATAAAGATTTAAAAAATCGAATTACTCAATTGGAAAAGGGAATTGCTGAAAACAAATCAATTTTAGAAAAAGCTGTAGAAAATGAACAAAAATTTTCATTGCTTTTTGAAAGCCTTCCTCTTGCAATAAATTTTACAAAATTCGAAAATGAGGAGATTGTAGATGTTAATAAAGCATTCTTAAATTTGACAGACATTGAAGACAAAAATTTGGTTATTGGAAAAACTACACCTGAATTAGAATTACTAATTGATGTTGAAAAACGAAAGGAAATTATTGAACAAACTCAGCAAAATGGTTATGTTCGAAATGTGAAAATTACTTTTTTGACCAAAAAAGGGGAAGTGCGAAACCTAATTTCAAATCGCACTACGGTTTTGGTGAATAACACAAAATATATTTTAGACATATTTAAAGAAATTGCAGAACTGCTTCAATATCAACGAGAATTACAAAAAACTAAAGAAAAA
>JAVHRJ010000528.1:0-1920 GCA_036171595.1 Bacteroidales bacterium | reverse complement strand
TTAATGCGCCATTAGTAAAAGGAATTATTCCAAATTGTTTGAGCTGTTTCATTATACAAAAATACAAATTTTGTATAGATAATCGAAAAATATTCGATTATCTATGTAAAAAAATAAAGATAACCTATTCCGTAATTTACTATGATGATATTATTGTTCATCTTTATGAATTTGCATTTGTCGCTATTTTATATCTAAATTAGGTTTAATTTCTCGAAGTTCTGCTTCGGTTTTTTGCCATAGATTGCACAAATTAACACAGATAAATTGGTGTAAATTTGTGGAATCTGTGGCTTTGTTTTTTTTATATACCCTGTAGCTATGCTGCGGGGTAGTTTATTACGTTAGCTTTTAAATGTTTTATTATTGTGTTTAGTAAATAATTATACCTCAAATAAATCGTCAATTGTAACTTCATTTTGTACTATTCCGGCATATTCATTTTGTTTAACGCCATAAGTTGTTATCATTGTTAAATTTATGGCTTTACGTGTTCCAACCTCGTTTTTAAATACACTTATTTTATTTCGAATATTTATGTCAGTTTTTTTATCAATTACAAATTCGTTAATAGAATATTTTATTTCACATAAGTTAATAATCTGATCTTTGCGTTCAATTAACAAATCTATTTGTGCTCCAGGTTCACTTTTTTGGCTTCTCCATGATGCTACATTACACTGCACACCAGATATGCCGAGTTTTTTCTTTATTTGATTAATATGAGCAAGACAAACCTGTTCGAATGCATATCCACTCCATGCTCTGTGTTGTGGGCTGTCAATAGACGTTGACCAAAAATTCGCATTATTGTATTCATTCTTTTTAATAAATTTAAAATAAAAAAGCGTGTAAAAATCTGTTAATTGATAAAGCCCTTCTCTTACTTTTTTATCAAAAGCTCTGTATTTACGAATAAAACCACACAGTTCAAGCTCATCTAATATTTTTGAAACCCCACCACCATCTGAAAATTTAGTTAAAGTAAGTATTTCGTCTCTTAACAACCCTTTTGCTTTTTTCCCCAATGCTTCAACAACTTTAATATGATTTTCAAAATTTATAAAAAGCGAAGCGTAAAGGTTATTAAATTCATTTTTCAAAGCTCCATTATTATTAAATAACAAATTATCGATGTTTTGAGATAAACTCATTCCTTTTCTTAAAAGACTTAAATAATATGGGACACCACCAAAAATCATATAGCTTTCAACAATTTGATAGCGATTCCACGAAAAATTATGAATTCTTAAGTAATCTTCGCATTCTTTTAAAGTAAACGGAGCAATATACATTTTTCGGGTAATTCTATTATGTAATCCGCCTTTATTGTTAATTAGCTTTGTTACCATCCATGATGTTGCCGAACCACAAACAATTAGCAAAATATCTTTTCTTGCTGATGCCCACCCATTCCAAAAATGTTCAAACGCACTTAAAAAACCCGACTTTCGAGTATCAAGCCAAGGCAATTCATCTAAAAACACAACTTTTTTCCTGACATTTAAATTTTCCAATAAATGTATTAATTGTTCAAAAGCTTCGAACCATGTTTTAGCAAATGTGTAATTTGTTTTTCCGTGTTTTCGTACTGATGCATGAAAATTAACTAACTGTTCTTTTGTATTGGCATTTGCCAATCCTGTTAGATAAAAATCAAATTTATTATTAAAAAATTCTTTAATAAGAAATGTTTTGCCAACCCTTCGCCTGCCATAAACAGCTATAAATTCTGATTTACTTGTTGTATAATAGGAATTTAAATCATTTTGTTCGTCTTTTCTTCCGATTAATTTATTCATAAATGCCCCTTTTATAGTTAGCGACAAATATAATAAAAAAACACTTACCGCAACATATATTGTTGTATTTGTTGCGATATGTAATTATATTTTTGACTTACCGCAACATATTTTAAAC
>JAVHRJ010000527.1:0-1929 GCA_036171595.1 Bacteroidales bacterium | reverse complement strand
CTAATATTAAATGTTTGGTTTAATGCATCAGGGTTTTCAATTGTAGATGAAATTCCTTTTACCACATCATTTACTGAAGTAAAATCTAATTGATGAAGCCCATTATTATCTAATAAAATTGGTCGATTAAGCAATGAATTTGCGACAAACAGCTCGGTAACTCTAAAATTACAATCAAATTGCCCATATATTGCAGTTGGGCGAATAATAGTATATGAAATTTGTTTGCGATAATGATATGTTTTAATAAGGTTCTCGCAACAAAGTTTAAAAGAACCATAAATATCAATAGGATTACATGGTGTTTCTTCATTTGGTGGAATTAAATTTCCATTTAAATCTTTTGGAAAATGTCCATATACCATTGAAGAGGATATGTAAATTAGTTTTTCAATAGGCTGTTTTTTTACAATTATTTGTAATAAATTAAATGTTATATCGAAAATGTTTTCTTTTGCTTTATCTGGGTAAACATCAGCAACTCCGGCAACTGAAATAGAAGCAAGATGAATAATAATATCAGGTTTTATATCTTTAATTAAACTTGTTAACTTATTTATATTTAATAAATCGACATCATAAATTTTAACATTGTTATTAGTTAACAATTTTAATTTTAAAGCTTTATAATAAGAATTATTATGTTCCCCTTTTTTAAAATAATATTTATTTGAATCAATTACAGAAACTGAATAATTTTTATTTAATGAAATATAATTTGCTAGGTGTGAGCCAACAAATCCTAATCCGCCAGTAATGATTATATTTTTCATTTATTAGTTATTTTCCAAATTGCGTCTTTGAGCAATATTCCGGGTAAAAAATTATTTTTCACTTTGTTATTATTGCTTTTTATTTCAAAATTTATTACTCTTGGAAAAAAAATCCATTTCTCGGGTTTAAATTCGGTAGCAATAGAAATAGTATATATACCATCGTTAATAATTTCTATAGGAAATGAGCATTGCAAATCAATTTTATCATCAATTTTATTAATAAAAAATGAAGTGTGAGCTATAGGTATATCAAATGCGTTATTAATAATTACAAATATACTGCATTCAAACAATGTAGATTTTTGGGGTTCTAATGTAAATGAGAATGTATTTATATTAGTTGTTGTTATATTAATATTTTTGAAAGATAAATTTTGATTTTCGATATTTAAACCATTCGATTCTAATTTCTGATTATTTTCGATATTTAAATTATTTTGAATAAGTTTTCGATATGTAACAACAGTTTCGAATGGATTTCCTGAAAAAATAATTTTCCCAAAATCAAAAATCAAAGCTCTATGGCAAAGTGCAAGGATATCGCTAACATTATGAGTTGCAAATAAAATAGTTTTATTAGATTGCTGAATATTGAGTATTTTGTTATGGAGTTTACGTTTAAATAATTCGTCACTCCCGTTTAATACTTCGTCGAACAAATAAATATCTGCGTCAATATGTATAATAATAGATGCAGCAAGCCTTCCAATCATTCCTGTTGAGAATTTTTTTATTTGCATGTGCATAAAATCATGAAGATTGCTAAATTCTATTATTTTTAAATATATCTCATTAAATTCTTTTGGTTTAACGCCCCAAATTCCACAAAGCAACTTTAAATTTTCGTTTCCTGTAAGATCAGGATTAAAGCCGCCAGCAACTTCAATTGCCGACACAACTTTTCCATCAATAATTGCATCACCATTTGTAGGCTTTGTTACTTTACTCAAAATTTTTAATAATGTGCTTTTACCCGAACCATTTCTTCCAATTATTCCAACAATTTCTCCTCTTTTTATTGATAAATCAATTCCATTTAAAGCATTAATAGTTTTACTGTTTTTTGAAAAAAGAGAAAATATTCCACTCGAAATGTAATATTTTTTAATTAAATTATTTGCTAATATAACTACGTCTTTCTCCATATTTTATA
>JAVHRJ010000526.1:0-10008 GCA_036171595.1 Bacteroidales bacterium | reverse complement strand
AACGCGATTTAGTAACAATACAAAAAGAACATATCGAAGAAATTCATAAAGAAGTTACTGATAGCATTAATTATGCAAAACGGATACAGGAAGCTGTGTTGCCAATTAGTGATTCAGCACGTTCAATTCTTCCTGAACATTTTATAATTTTCAAACCAAAAGATATAGTTTCGGGCGATTTTTACTGGACAACAAAAATTAATAACTGGCTTATTGTTACAGTTGCCGATTGCACTGGACATGGTGTTCCCGGCGCTTTTATGAGCATGCTGGGTATAAGCTTCCTTAATGAAATAGTCCGTAAACAAGAAATAAAAAAAGCAAGCGAGGTATTAAATGAACTTAGAAAAGAAATTATTAACGCATTGCAACAGAGAGGCATTCCCGGCGAGCAAAAAGACGGCATGGATATTTCTTTGCTCGTTGTTAACAACGAAACTAACGAGTGCCAATGGGCAGGAGCAAATAATCCTCTTTACATAGTTAGAAAGTTTATAAAGTCGGAAAGTAGAAAGTTCGAAGAAAACAACTTTCAACTTTCAAACTTTCAACTTGATGAGCTAAAGGGTGACAAAATGCCCATAGCCATTTACCCCGAAATGAAAGGTTTTACAAACCACGAATTTACTTTAAATAAAGGCGATTCAGTGTATTTATTTACCGATGGTTTTGCCGACCAGTTTGGCGGTGCAAAAGGAAAAAAGTTTATGTACAAACCATTTAAGCAATTGTTATTAACAAATTACACTAAAAGCATGAATGAGCAAAAAAATATTTTAGAAAAAACAATAAACGAGTGGATTGGAAATGGAGTGCAGATTGATGATATTACTGTGTTGGGAATTAGGGCTTAATTTATAAATTCTAAAATAGAATTTGAAATACAATTTAACTGTTCTTCGCTTAATTCAGTGTGCATTGGTAATGATAATACTTTATTTGAAAGCATTTCGGTAACAGGATAATTTTCGTCAACAAAATTATATTTACTATATGCTTTTTGGCGATGTAATGGTACGGGGTAATAAATCATGCTAGGAATATTTTTATTTGCCAAATATTTTTGAAGTGCATCGCGTTTGTTGTTATCAACTAAAATTGTGTATTGGTGAAAAATATGGTCTGACCAATTTACTCTGCACGGTGTTTTTATTTCGGCAATATTTTTAAATGCGTTATCGTAGAATTTAGCAGTGTTATTGCGCAATTTGTTATATTCATTTAAATATTTAAGTTTTACACTTAAAATAGCAGCCTGTATTGTGTCTAATCTTGAATTTATTCCTATTTGGTCGTGATAATATCTAATTGTCATTCCGTGATTAGCAATTGAGCGAATATTTTTAGCAATTTCATCATTATTTGTCATTAAAGCACCGCCATCGCCAAAACAACCAAGGTTTTTTGAGGGGAAAAAAGAGGTGCAACCAATATCGCCAATTGTGCCTGCTTTTTTAATGTTACCATTATCAAATTTGTATGTGCAGCCGTTTGCTTGTGCAACGTCTTCTATAACAAAAAGATTATGTTTTTTTGCAATTTGCATTATCGATTCCATATTTGCACATTGTCCAAATAAATGAACTGGAACAATTGCTTTTGTGTGATTTGTTATTGCTTTTTCAATTGCTTCTGGGGTAATTAAAAATGTGTTTGGGTCAACATCTACTAAAACCGGCTTAAGTCCCATCAAAGCAATAACTTCAGCAGTTGCAATAAAAGTAAAATCGGCTGTAATTACTTCATCGCCTGGTTTTAAATTTAAAGCCATCATAGCGAGTTGCAAGGCATCTGTACCGTTTCCACATGAAATTACATGCTTTACATTTAAAAATTGGGCAAGTTCAGTTTCAAAAATTTTTACTTTTTCGCCTTTAATAAATGAGGTGTTGTTAATTACTTCGAAAATAGAGCTATCAATTTCAGTTTTTATTTTTAAGTATTGACTTTTTAAGTCAACCATTTTAATCGATTCCATATATGTTATTTAGAATTGCAAAGATAAAAAAAATATGTAAGACCTAACAGGTCTCAAAAACCTGTTAGGTCTATATATTATAATTTTTTATTTTTTAAAATGTACCACGAAATGGTTAAAAACAACGCAATATAAGCTGTTGCAACTAAAGTGTTTTCTAATAATGAAACTTCAAAATCGGGTAATGCCGAACTTGAGTTAACAACTTGTCCATTAATTGTAGTTTGAAAATTTGATTGAGTAGAAACTTGAAAAATATCGGGGGCAGGTGTAAGGTTTGATATTATTTTCATTGGGAAAAATGAAAGTACTTGGTCTGGAAAAAAATTTCTTACAATTGGTTCGAAAGGGAAAAAATATAAAATAAAAGTTAAAATTGATAAAGCAATATTTTTCAATAATAGTGCAATCATCATTGCAAACGCCATATAAGCAACTGCTTGTATAAAAAAAACAAAAGGCAAATGAATGTTATCAAAAACCATTAACCATGTATCTGAATTGTTATAAAATATTCCTAGTACCAATGTTGAAAACACAACCAATGCAAATGCAATTAAAGCAAAAACAAAAATCAGATATACTTTAGCTTTAAATAATTCGGTTCGTAACAAACCATCAATAATATGTTGGCGAAATGTTCGATACGAAAATTCGTTACAAATAAAAATCATTGTAATTATTGCAAGCAATAAATTAAACCAACTTGCCAACCATGTTGTTGAGTTCCATAATGCAGGAAATTTAAAAAAAGCACTGCTGTCGAGCCCTGGTAAATTAACGTTTATTTGTGTAACAATAAACAAACTTAATATATATAAAACTAACCAAAAAATTGCTGGAACCCAAAATCCAGTATATGTAAATAATTTTAAAAATTCTATTTGCAGTAATCTTTTCATTTTTTTATTAATTCAAGATATTGTTCTTCTAAACTTTGTGTTCGAGTTTCAATTGCATTAAGCATAAAGCCATTTTCAAATGCTAATTTGTTAATATAAGACGAATCAAAAGGTTGTTGAATATCAATTAAAATACCTTTGTCAATTGTTATAACATTTTTACAAACACTAGAGCGAACTAAAAATTCGAATAATTCTATATTCCTATCAGACGAAAGAAATATTTGCTCATTTGTTGATAAAAGCTCGTGAACTTTTCCGCTTTTAATAAGTTTTCCTTTTTTTAGTATTGCAACGTTTGTACAAACTTTTTCCAACTCATCTAAAATATGACTTGCAATGATAATTGTTTTACCTTTTGTGGCTTCGTTTTTAATGATTTCTCTAATATCGGCAATACCTTGAGGGTCGAGTCCATTTGCTGGTTCGTCGAGAACTAAAACTTCTGGGTTGCCTAGTAAAACAGCCGCAAGTGCAAGTCTTTGTTTCATTCCAAGCGAAAAGGTATCAAATTTATGATGTTTTCTCTCAATCAGTCCGGTTAAAGATAATACCCTATCGATATCTTCTATTGGAATTTCTTTAATTTTTGCAGTTATAGTAAGATTCTGAAATGCAGTAAGGTATGGGTAAAAATTTGGAGTTTCGATTAATGAGCCAATCCTTTTTTTATTTTGATTTGATTTTGGTTGGTCGAACCAAGTATAATTACCACTATCGCAATTATTAATTCCCATAACAATAGATAATGTAGTTGTTTTTCCACTACCATTTGGACCTAAAATTCCAAAAACTTGACCAGCATATATTGTAAGCGATAAATTATTTAAAGCTTCAATATTTCTATATCGTTTTGAAATATTTTCTATTTTAAGAATCTCGTTTGCCATACCTTATATTATGATACAAAAAATAAATGCAAAATTTCAAATAATTTTCAAATATAAAAATCTCAAATTAAATTAGTTTCCCATTTCCGATAAAAATTTCAAACGCATTAATCGAATTTCATCCATAGAATAATCATCTTCGCCAAGTTCTTTTATTGCATCGGTTAAATTATCGCTATCTGCAGTTATAAAATATTCGTACACTTCGGCTTGTTTATCTTCATCAATAACTTGCGAAATGGCATAGCTTAAATTTATTTTTGTTCCTGAATAAACAATTGCTTCGAGTTCGTTTAAAAGTTCTTCAAACTCCATTCCTTTAGCGTTACAAATATCATCAAGTGGAATTTTACGGTCAATGCTTTGAATAATAAACACTTTAAGACTGCTTTTATTAATTACAGATTTTACAACCATATCTTGTGGTCGTTCTATTTCGTTTTCGTTAACGTAAGTAATTATTAAATCAATAAATGGTTGACCAAATTTTTTAGCTTTTCCTTCTCCAACGCCAACAATATTTTTCATTTCGTCCATTGTAATGGGATATTGAATAGCCATTTCTTCTAGTGAAGGATCTTGAAAAATAACAAAAGGTGGAAGTTTTTGCTTATTTGCAATTTGTTTTCTTAAATCTTTTAACATCGCAAATATAATAGGGTCGGCTGCATTATCGCCAATTTGCCCTTTTGGCATATCATCATCATCGCCTTCTTCATATTCGTGGTCGCGCATTAACATTATTTCGTATGGCGATTCGATATATTTTTTACCATCGGCAGTAATTTTTAATAATCCATAATTTTCAATATCTTTAATTATGAATTTTTTAATCATTGATTGTCGAATTACGGCTAACCAGTATTTTTTGTTTTCATCGCTACCAATGCCGAACGATTCGAGATGGTGGTGATTATATGTTTTTACCGACGATGAAGCATTTCCGCATAAAATATCTGCAATATGTTCCGATTTGAATTTTTCCTGAACTTCAATAATACATTGCAAAACAGTAACTATTGAATCGCTACCATTGAATTGTGTTTTTGGATTTAAGCAATTGTCGCAATTTTCGCAATTATCTTTTGTGTATTCTTCACCAAAATAATGTAAAAGTAATTTTCTACGACAAACAGACGATTCGGCATACGATACTGTTTCGAAAAGTAATTGTTTTCCAATTTCTTGTTCGGCAACAGGTTTGCCTTGCATAAATTTTTCTAATTTTTGAATATCGTCGTAACTGTAAAACGTGATGCATTGACCTTCGCCACCATCTCTACCAGAGCGACCTGTTTCTTGATAATATCCCTCTAAACTTTTTGGAATATCGTAATGTATAACAAATCGCACATCAGGTTTGTCAATTCCCATTCCAAATGCAATTGTAGCAACAATTACATCGGCTGTTTCCATTAAAAAAGCATCTTGATTTCTTACGCGTGTTTGAGAATCGAGTCCTGCGTGATATGGCAATGCTTTAATGCCGTTGGCAACTAATTGTTCGGCAATTTCTTCAACTTTTTTACGGCTAAGGCAATATATTATTCCCGATTTCCCTTCATTGTTTTTAATAAATCGAATAATCTCTTTAGTAGCACCAATTTTTGGACGTATTTCGTAATATAAATTAGGTCGATTAAACGAAAATTTAAATACTTCGGCATCAGTTATTGCTAATGTTTTTAAAATGTCGTGTTGAACTTTTGGTGTAGCTGTTGCAGTTAATGCAATAACTGGAGCTTCGCCAATTTCACTAATTATTGGTCTTATTCGTCTATATTCAGGTCTAAAATCGTGCCCCCATTCCGAAATACAATGAGCTTCATCAATAGCATAAAACGAAATTTTAATGTTTTTTAAAAACTCAACATTTTCTTCTTTTGTAAGCGATTCGGGTGCTACGTATAACATTTTTGTTTTTCCCGATGTAACTTCACTTTTTACTCTTGCAATTTCTGTTTTATTTAGTGATGAGTTTAAAAAATTAGCTATTCCCTCTTCGCTACTAAAATTTCTTATAGCATCAACTTGGTTTTTCATTAAAGCTATAAGTGGTGAAATAATTATAGCTGTACCCTCCATTATTATTGCCGGAAGTTGGTAACATAATGATTTTCCGCCTCCAGTAGGTAAAAGCACAAAAGTGTTTTTGCCTGCTAATAAATTATCAATAATTTCTTCTTGATTTCCTTTAAAAGTATCGAACCCAAAGTGTTTTTTTAATAATTGATGTAACGTTTGTTCCTTTATTTTATCCATTTATTTAAATTCTCCTAATATATTTTGATGTTAGTGTCAAAAAAAATAATTTTGTAACCTAAAGTTAGAACTTTTTTTTATACTTATGCAAAATAAATTAAATAATTTTGATAAACTTACAAAAATTGGAAACCAATACAAACATAAAACAGCTAGCTATAAAAACTATAGAGGCTGAATCGGAGGCAATAAAAAAAATTGCATTATTAGTAGATGATAATTTTGAAAAGGTTGTGGAATTAATTTTTTCGAGTAAAGGAAGAGTTATTGCTACTGGAATTGGTAAAAGTGCAATAATAGCTCAAAAATTAGTTGCCACATTAAATAGTACTGGCACTCCTGCAGTTTTTATGCATGCCGCCGATGCTATTCATGGCGATTTGGGAATAGTTTTAAACGATGACGTTGTAATTTGCATTTCTAAAAGTGGCGATACTCCTGAAATTAAAGTTTTAATACCAATTATAAAAAACAGAAGTAATAAAATTGTTGCTGTTGTGTCAAATGTAAATTCTTTTTTAGCTCGCAATGCCGATTTTGTTTTAAAAGCTACTGTTGACGAAGAGGCTTGCCCAAATAATCTTGCTCCAACATCAAGTACCACAGCTCAGTTGGTTATTTGCGATGCTTTAGCTGTTTGTCTGCTAGATAAGCATGGGTTTACTAAAGAAGATTTTGCAAAATATCATCCTGGTGGTACACTTGGTAAAAAACTTTATATGCGTGTAAACGATTTATTTAAACATGATAATCCGCCAAAAGTAAAATCTAATGATAATTTAAAAACAATTATTTTTGAAATTTCATCTAAAAGACTTGGAGCTGCTGTAGTTATTGATGAACAAGATGTTGTACTAGGAATAATAACTGATGGCGATTTAAGAAGAATGTTAGAAAAACCATTTGAATTTAACAATGTTACTGCTATTGATATAATGACTAAATTGCCCAAAATAGTATCAATTGATGAAATGGCAATTAATGCATTTTATATGATGGAAAAAAATAAAATCACTCAATTAGTAGTTTGTAAAGACAATAAATACGTGGGAATTCTTCATATTCACGATATTTTACAAGAAGGAATAGTTTAATAAATTCCAATTATCAAAATTCAAATATCAATAAAAATTGCAAATTAATTTAAATGGAAAATCATAAAATAAAACTTAGTACTGTTAATCTTGTAAAAAAATATCGCTCAAGAACTGTTGTTAAAGAGGTGTCAATTGAGGTTAGTCAAGGCGAAATAGTTGGATTACTAGGTCCAAATGGTGCAGGAAAAACAACATCATTTTATATGATAGTTGGTTTAATTAAACCCAATGAAGGGAAAATATTTTTAGATGATAAAGAAATTACCAACGAACCTGTTTATAAGCGAGCACAAATGGGTATTGGATATTTAGCACAAGAGGCTTCGGTTTTTCGTCAAATGTCGGTTGAAGATAATATCTTTTCAATTCTAGAAATGTCGAAACTTAGTAAAATTGAACAAAAAGAAAAGCTCGAATCGTTGCTCGAAGAGTTTGGATTAAATAAAATTCGTAAAAGTTTGGGAATTCAACTTTCGGGGGGTGAACGTAGACGTACCGAAATAGCACGTGCGTTGGCATTAAATCCTAAATTTATACTTTTAGACGAACCTTTTGCAGGTGTTGACCCTATTGCTGTTGAAGATATTCAAGAAATTGTTTCAAAATTAAAAGATAAAAATATTGGTATATTAATTACCGATCACAACGTGCACGAAACACTTTCTATAACAAACAGAGCATATCTATTAATTGAAGGTAAAATTTTTAAATCGGGAACTGCCGAAGAACTTAGTGAAGACGAACAAGTTAGAAAATTATATTTAGGTAAAAATTTTGAATTAAGAAAATAATTAAAATTAATTTTTTTGTACACTTATTTTAAAGTTTAATCGTTTTAAGTATTTGTTAATGTTGTTATAATAATATATGATGTTTAAAAAATATTTAAAAAAAATATTAATTATTTTGTCAGCAGTTTTTATTTTGATAATTACTTCTGCACTTGTAATTACTATTATTTATGGTGATAACATTAAGCAATATTTTATATCGAAAGTAAATAATTATTTAAACACTGAAATTAAAGTTGGCGAAGTTGATTTTTCTTTATTTCAGAAATTTCCCGATGCTTGCATTACTTTTCACGATGTTGTTGCTATGTCGGCTCCAGGATACGATAAAAAAAATTTTAAAAATATAAATTCTGATACATTATTGGTTGCAAAAAAAGTTTTTTTACAGTTTAATGTTTTTGATATTTTTAGTAAAAAATATAATGTTAAAGCAATTCATATTGCCGATGGTTATTCGACAATTTTAATTGATAAAAAAGGTGGCGATAATTATCATTTTTGGAAAACAACTAATGATAGTGACACTTCAGCATTTAAGCTCGATTTAAGAGATATCCGATTAACTAAGTTTACATTAATGTTTTACGACAAAGCACAAGAACTTTCTGCAAAATGTTATTCTTCCGATTTTAAAATTTCAGGTAAATTTAATGACGAGAAATATGAGCTTAAAACGCAAGGCGATTTAAAAATTAAAAATTTCAAAATTGATAAAGTAAATTATATAAAGTCTGATGCTGTTTCAGTTAAAATGAAATTTGATGTAAACGATAAAAAGTTTTTAATAAAAACGGGTGTTGTTTCGCTTAATAATCTTGTGTTTAACGTGTTTGGTAACTATTCGTATTCAAATAGCGAGTTAAATTTACAGATTAAAGGAAAAGAAATTGACATAAAATCTTTTTTATCGGCAATGCCCGAAAATATTCAACAAAAATTTCAGGGTTTTACAAGCGATGGGGTATTTTATTTTGATACAAAAATTAACGGTAAAATTAGTTATAACACTTCACCAAATATTAAAACAACTTTTGGAATTAAAAATGCTAACATTAAGCAAGAAAAAACAGGACTTGTTTTAAGCAATGTTTTTGTAAAGGGAAGTTTTACTAATGGTGATAAGCAAAGTTCTCAGACTTCCAGCTTGTTGTTAGATACAGTTTTTGTAACAATAGATAAAAGCACATTTTCGGGTAGCTATTCTGTTCGTAATTTCGCAACTCCACATATCGATTTAAAAATTTCGGGAAATTTCGACTTATCACAAATTAAAAAACTATTTAACATTGAGCAATTAAAAACTCTTGAGGGAAATATGAAAGCCGATTTCTCGTTTTCGGGAAACGTTGCAAGTTTGTCGGAAATTACTGCAACCGATTATCGAAAATCATTGGCAAGTGGTAGTGTTTCATTACAAAACTCTAGTTTACAATTATCTAAAAGTGTTGATCAGTTTACCAATGTTAATGCTGGCTTTACTTTTCATAATAACGATGTTAGAGTTGACAGCTTATCTTTTTTAATGAACGAGCATGATTTTGAGGTTTCGGGTTATCTTAAAAATTTAATTGCGTATTTTATGCTCGATAATGAACAACTAATTATTGAGGCTCGTATTCACTCAAAATACATTGATGTTAAAAAATTATTAACAAATAACAATGGAGAAAGTTCAGGATTTACTTTGCCTAAAAACATAAAACTTTCATCAAATATTTCAGTTGATAATTTAGATTATGGAAAGTTTTCGGCAAAGCGTGCATCGAGCTTTATCGAAACTAACGAGAATACTTTAATGTTTACATCGTTGTCGCTCGAAGCATTAGGTGGTTCGGTAAGTGCCGATGGTGCAATAAAAATTACTCCTCAAAATAATATTGTTTTACAGGCAACAACTTCACTTAAAAACATTAATATTAATAAGCTTTTTTATTCATTCGAAAACTTTGGACAGACTTTTATACTCGATAAGCATTTGAAAGGTGTTGTAACAGCCGACATTAAAGTCTCCTCTGAATGGAATGAAAAGTTTGAACTTAATCAGAAAAAACTTATTGCATCGTGCTCAATGCAAATTAAAAATGG
>JAVHRJ010000525.1:0-10029 GCA_036171595.1 Bacteroidales bacterium | reverse complement strand
GTAATAATAAAATTAGCATCTTTTCCTAAAGCAATACTTCCTAAATTTTCTGAAACACCCATTGCATAAGCAGAATTTATTGTTGCTGCATTTATTGCCTCTTCAGGCAATAATTTGTAGTTTATACAAGCCATTGAAACAATTAAATTCATATTTCCAGAAGGCGAAGACCCTGGATTGTAATCAGATGCTAATGCAATAGGCAAGCCAGCATCAATCATTTTACGAGCAGGCGACAAAGGCATGTTTAAAAAGAATGCTGCACCTGGTAATATTGTTGGCATTGTATCAGAATCCAATAAACATTTTATTTCATCATTGCCAGTATGCTCAATATGGTCAACTGATAAAGCTCCATATTTAACTCCAACTTGTATTCCACCTGAGTTTGCAAGTTCGTTTGCATGAATTTTAGGACGTAATCCATGTTTTATTCCGGCCATTAAAATTCTTTCGGTTTGTTCTTCGGTATAAAATCCATTGTCGCAAAAAACATCAATAAAATCGGCTAATTCTTCGGCTGCTATTATTGGAATCATTTCATTTATTAGCAAATCAATATATCCTTCTTTATCGTCTTTAAATTCAATAGGAAATGCGTGAGCTCCCAAAAATGTAGCTTTTATTTTGGCACAAGTATTTTCTTTCATTTTACGAATTACACGTAACATTTTTAATTCACTTTCGGTATTTAAACCATAACCGCTCTTAATTTCTATTGCACCTGTACCTAATTTTATAACTTCGTTTAAGCGAAACATTGATTGCTCAAATAATTCTTCTTCTGATGTTTTTTGAAGTAGTTTTGCAGAGTTTAAAATGCCTCCACCTCTCCTTGCAATTTCCTCATAACTAAGACCTTTAATTTTATCTACAAACTCTTTTTCGCGACTTCCAGCATATACAATATGCGAATGCGAATCGCACCATGTTGGCAAAACGCACCTATCATTCGCATCAATTATTTTAGAAGACATGCTGTAATATCTTTCGCGTTTTAAATTAAGGTCTTTCATTGAACCAAAGCCCATAATTCTACCACTTTCAATATATAAAAAAGCATCTTTAATTGTAGGAATTTTTGCCATCTGTTTTCCACAAACCTTTTGATGTGGTTTAAGTTCGGCCTGTATAAGTTCTTTAATGTTAATTACGAGAAAATTCATTTTCACAATTAATTGTTGTTAATAACATTCAAAAATAAACATTAATATTAAATACAAAAACTTATTTTTGTCGATTATCAAATATTAAAGAAATGTTCAAAAATATTCCGCACACTTATGTCATTGTGTTTTTTATTATTGTATTAGCTGCAATATTAACATGGTTTATTCCTGGAGGTGAGTACAATAGGCATACAATAAGCGTTAATGGTGTTGATAGAGAAGTTATTACTAACAACTCTTTCCATTACTCACAAAACTCCCCTCAAACATGGGAAATATTTAGTGCTTTGTTTAAAGGTTTTCAAAAACAAGCACATATTATAATTTTTATTTTAATAATTGGTGGTGCATTTTGGATATTAAATAGTACAAAATCAATTGATGTTGGTATTTCAGCATTTCTAAAATCAACAAAGAAATTCGAAAAAAATAAACTTATTAATGCTATAGGAATTAACAACATTGTAATGATATTAATAATGCTGATTTTTAGTGTATTTGGGGCTGTTTTTGGTATGAGCGAAGAAACTATTGCATTTGTTATAATATTTGTTCCATTAGCTATTTCAATGGGATACGACTCAATTGTTGGAGTATCTTTATGTTATTTAGCTGCACATGTTGGTTTTGCAGGTGCAATTTTAAATCCTTTTACAATTGGCATTGCACAGGGAATTTCGCAATTACCATTATTTTCAGGTATTGAATATCGATTTCTCTGCTGGATAATTATAACATTTACTGGTATTGCTTTTGTGCTATGGTATGCTCGTAAAATCAAAAAAAATCCAAAAGCTTCATTAGTGTATTATGAAGATGAGGAATGGAAAATAAAACATCTTTCAACCTCAGAAGTGATTGAATATAAGAAAAATATAAGTGGCTGGATTGTTTTTATAATTACTGCTTTAATATTAACTGTTGTTTCTGTTATTTTTCCAAAAACAACTTTAAGCGTTGGACAAAGTTCTATTACAATTCCAATATTGCCTATAATAACTGGAATATTTTATATAACTGGATTTTTTTCAATGCGTAAATCTGTACATTTTTTTATTATTAATTTGTTATTGTACACAATGTTAATATTAATAATTGGAGTTATGGGTTACGATTGGTATGTTATGGAAATTGCAACATTGTTCCTTGGCATGGGTTTGCTATCTGGAATTGCTTATGGATATGGAGCAAATGAAATTGTTAAAAACTTTAACGAAGGTGCAAAAGATATACTTTCTGCAGCTTTTGTTGTTGGACTTGCTGGTGGTATTATTGTAATTTTAAACGATGGTAAAATTATCGACACCATTTTGTATCATGTTTCGGAATCGATGCGCGATATGGGTAAAATTGCATCAATAGGAACAATGTACGTAATTCAAACAATTATGAATATTATTATTCCTTCGGGATCGGCAAAAGCTGCACTAACAATGCCAATAATGTCGCAATTTTCCGATTTAATAGGAATTTCACGTCAAGCAACTGTTATGGCTTTTCAATTTGGCGATGGGTTTACAAATATGATTACACCTACTAGTGGCGTTTTACTTGGAGTATTGAGCATGGCAAAAATTCCGTACGGTAAATGGTTTAAATGGATTTTGCCTTTTATGATTATACTTTTTGTTTTAGGATTCTTGTTATTATTACCTACAGTTTTAATTAAGTTGAATGGATTTTAAATCATATTATAACATTATGAAAACTAAATTAATTTTTACAATTTGTATAATTGCATGTTTTCGGTTTTTATGTGCACAAAATAATAATCGATATGAGTCAACTCCAAAAAGAATGCAGTTTGTAAAACAAGGCAGTTTCGATTTTGTTTGCGATTCTACAGTCAAAAAAATTACAATTGCTCCATTTTGGATGAGTAACGAAATAACAAATAAAGAATTTAGAGAATTTACTGATTATATTATTACTAACCTTTCCGATTCGTTACAAATTGCTTTAAACGACTCGTTTTCTGATAGGAAATACATATTGTATGAGAAAATAAACGAAAATTTAATTGATACCCTAGCATTAGCAAAAGAATACCCTGTAAATTCAGAAAATTACAACTTATTAAAAAAATATTTTACAGATAAGAAATACGATTATTATCCAGTAGTGGGTGTTTCATATTATAGTGCAATTTATTATTGCATTTGGAAGACCAATGTAGAAAAATATAAAAATTCAAAAATTAATGATTATAGATTACCAAGCGAAGAAGAATGGCTTTATGCCGCTAATATAACAAATTGCAATAAAATAAATACTAACAACGAAATACGACCTTCAATAAGCGGCAAAAAAAATAGGTTAAAGTTGTATAATTTTTATAGTAATGTTTCAGAATGGACATCTAAAACTTTAATTAATAATCAATTAAATTTAATAAAAGGAGCATCTTGGAAAAATGAAATGTATATAAATGAAAGAAAATTTATTAATAAAAATGCTAAATCGGGCTGTATTGGCTTTAGAATAGTCAGAACGTATTAATAAATTAGATATTAATTCTGATAATCTTGTATAAGTAGTTAGCAAACATTATTTTTTATTTCCGGTTGTATTATATGAATCATGTGAGCCTGGTGTATAATAAGTATGACTATATGAAACAGTATTTTTGTCCGGAAACTCACCAATATAAATTTCTTGATTAATATCAAATAATTTGCCTTGTTTATCAATTCTATATGTTGCCTCACCAATTTTTATTTCATCTTTCTTTTTACCATAAGTTATTTTAACAGTTTTGTAAGATGTGTCAATTTTGCACAAACTTGGTTCACCACACCAAAAATTATGAATTGTTGTTAAATTCCAGTCGCCTTTGTATTGATGTCTATAATTAAGCATTGTCTTTCTACAACTGTAAAATACAATAAATATCAAAAGGAGGATTAAAATTATATAATAAAGTTTTTTTTTCATAATTATTGATGGGATTTGTAGATATCAAATAATTAGCGGAACCTTAAAAACCCTTTTTTAAGCTATTTTCATTATTGATTTTAATTTAACTCTTTACTATTTTTTTTCTTTTCTTCGACAAACTCATGACATGTATCAAAAAACAAACAAAAAACCCTCTGCCTTAGTTTGTGTCTTCACAAACGATTTATAATATTTTTTCAAATTTATATAAACAAATAAGTATTATTAGTCGTACGCTCATGTCTTCGTTTTTTTTTTACATATTGCCCCTAAAAGCGTATAACTACAATTATCTTCAAAAACAAATTAAATATTATTCTTCCTCTTTTAATTCGTCGGGTAGATAATGTAAAAAAGTATCACCACGTAGTCCAAGGCGAATTGTCTCTAAAGATATAACTTCGTTGGGAGCAATGTTTCCAAGATTTACATTGGCACCTAATAATTTAACAAACCACACTTGTTGCGATTTATTTGGCGACTCCCAAAGAATAGAGTCTTTTGGAACATTATCTAATATTTTGTTAATTAACACAACATGTGCATTTCCATTTGGACGGTAAATACCTACATTCCCACTTTCACGAGCTTCGGCAATAACATTAATAGAACCAGCTTGAAGTTCGTTTTTCATCATTTTAATCCATTTGTTTGGAGAAATAATAATTCCCGCTTCTTTTGTTCCTACCTCAGAAATTACAGTAAATTTTTTTGATAGTTTTTGAATATATTCGCATTTAACATCATGTTCCATGTGCATTGAGCCATCAGAAACCTCAATCATTTCGACATTATATGTGGATAAATATTTTAAAAAATCATCGTACATATTTCTAATAACAAATGCTTCGAATAGTGTACCACCAAAATAAACTCTAATGTTATTTTCTTTATAAATTTTAATTTTTTCTTTAAGATTATTTGAAACTAACGAAGTACCAAATCCAAGTTTTAAATAATCTATTAAATGACCTGATGATTCGCACAAATTTCTTGCCTCCTGAACGCTTAATCCTTTATCCATAACCATTGTTAAGCCTTTTTTTCTTGGTTTCTCGTCGCGTTCTGGTATATAAGGTAAATTATAATTCATTTTTTTTATTTTTTATCTGACAAATTTAGTAATCCTTTAAACATTTCGCAATCTTTTGCTTGTGGGAAAATTTCTAAAAAATCACAAATTAATGATTTATCAATTTCAATAGCTTTTTTTAAATTTTCTGTTGCTTTTTTTGTTTTCTTATTTAATAAATATAATCCTGCTAGTCTATACAATATAGGAGCTTTGTTTTCAGCAGAATACAATCCTTCTTCTAAAATAGATATGGCTTTTAAATTATTATCAAGCGATTCGTATATTTCAGATTGTAATAAAAAATAATCTGCTTCCTCGGGGGCTATTTTTACTGCTATTTCGGCATGCGTTAGTGCATCTGTTAAAATATTCGTTTTTAAATATAGGTCGGAAAGTGCATAATGTGCTTCGGGGTTTTCTTTATCAATTAAAACAGCCTTAGCTAAGCAAACAAGGCTATTTGCATAATCATTTAAGTGCATTTTTATAATGCCTAATCCTAACCATGCATCGGCATGATTTTTATCTTTTAAAATTGTTAATTCGTAATATTTTATTGCATTTTCTAACTTATCAGTTTTTTCGTAACATTCTCCAATATAATAATAAATATCAGAAAATTCTGAATCGTAAATTAAGTATTCTTTGTAAATATCAATTGCTTCATCAAATTTTTCTTTTGAAACAAATAAATTTGCTTTTGCTAATAAGGCACTTAAATATGACGGATCAATTGCAAGTGAATAATCAAATGCTTCTGTTGCTTTTTCAACGTTTAATGTTTTTGCATAAACTAAACCTAAATTATACCAACTAATTTCTGATAAGGGATCAATATCAATTGCTTTTAAATAATACTCAATACTTTTATTGTAATTTGATAATCCATCATAACAATATGCAATTTCGGTAATGGTTTCAACATTATTGCTATTAATTTCAATTGATTTAATTAAATATTTTAAAGCTAATGAAAATTTATTTGCATGTCCTAAATGAAATCCCATAGTTAACAGAATTTCATCTTTATTAATTTCATTAGGAATTAATTTAATACAATCTTCGAACTGACGAACCGCCTCTTTGTAATTATTTAAATTTAAGTATGTTATTCCTAAAAGTAAAAATATCTCGAAATTTTCGGGATCGTGTAAAATTGCTTTTTTTAATTCAGATAAAGCTTCAACTGGTTTACCTTTATCTAATAATAATTGAGCTTTTTTAATTTTTATTTCGGGCGATAATGGAAAAATTCCAGATGCAATATTTGTTGCTTCAAATGCACTTTTAAATTTATTTTGCTCAACATAAAATTCAATAATTGATTCAAATTCACTTACATCAAAATAAAAAGGTTTTTTATTGTGCAAATAATCTTCATAACGATTTACAATTTCATCGCGATTTCTTTCTTCAAAGTATCTATCACTATCCTCAAACATAATATAATTTCATTCAAATTCAAAATTAATAAAAAATACTTACACAAAAAATTATTTATTGTTAAAATCAATATATCATGTTTAAAATCATGGTAAAACCTCTAATTAAAAATTGTTAAAAACAATTATAATATTGATAAAATAAAATATACTTTTGCAAAAATTTTATTCAAAAAATTAACATTGTGAAAAAAGCATTTAAAATATTGGTTTACACTTGTGTAATAATATTTGCAATTATTGGATTTGGTTTAACATCGGCATATTTAGCAATTAAATTTCATATTACCGACGACCCAGGTGCCGTAGATTACAACGATAGATTATACAAAGAATTAGCCGACAAAGATTACAGCACTCAAAAAAAAGATTCTGTTGCATATTTTAATATGCAAAATAATGATAGAGCTGAAGATTATATGAAAATTATGCTTATTGGTAAATTTTACCCTTATAATGCTAATTTAATTTTAAATGCCGTAAATAATTCAAACGACCCTACACTAGCCGATAAGTTAATAGCTGCTATAGATTTTAAATTAAATAAAAATACAGAATATATTGACCTTTTAGAAAAGGCAAAAAGTGTTTATCAATCGCCTATTAAATTAGATACAATGGCAAGTGTGTTCGATTGGATGAACATTTCGGAGTGGAGCGATTTAAAAATTGCTATTTCAAAAGACAAAAAACTTATTGACAGTGCTGCATTTCTTGCTGGTGTTGAGCCTAGAATTATTGTTTGTTGTTTAATTGGTGAACAAATTCGATTATTTAATTCTAAACGCGAAATATACAAATCATATATTGGTCCATTAAAAGTTTTATCGGTCGAATCGCAGTTTTCACTTGGAGTTGCAGGTGTAAAAGATTTTACTGCAATGGCAATTGAAAGAAATTTAAAAGATACTTTATCAAATTATTATATCGGGGAAAAATATGAACATTTACTTGACTTTTCGACACAAGTACCAGATACCGAAAGATACCGTCGATTAACAAGTTACAGAAATCATTTTTATCAGTATTTATATCCTGCACTTTACTTAAAACAAGTGCAAACACAGTGGAAAAAAGCTGGTTACGATATATCAAATCGTCCAGAAATACTTACAACATTGTATAATGTTGGATTTATTGCTTCTACACCTAAAGCCGACCCAAAAGTTGGTGGTTCAAGAATCACTATACACGATAAAGTTTACACTTTTGGAGGTGTTGGATTCGACTTTTATTATTCGGGCGAACTCGTAAAAGAATTCCCTTACTTAGAAAAAAAGTTTTGGAATTAAACTATTGCTTGTGCAAATTTTCGTCCAGCTTCAAGTGCCTTTATATTTAAATCAATAATATTTTGCCCTTTGTTTTTAAAAATTTTATTAATTGCATTAATTAAATTTTCGAAAGGAATATCAAGAAAAGGCGAAGATGCACCAAGTATAACAATGTTTGCAGCCTTTTCGGAGCCTAATTCTTTTGCAATACTATCTGCATCAATTAAAACATGATTAGGTAATTTTTTTATTTCGCTTAAAACATTTTCAATATTTGGGTAATTTGAAATATTATTAAATGGAACAGAATTAGTAATTAACCAACCATTTTTTGGTAAATATGGTAAATGCCTTAAACTCTCCATTGGCTCAACAGAAATAATAATATCTGCTTTACCTAAAGGTATTAAATCAGAAAAAATTTCTTTATCAGAAATTCTCATATTAGATATTACATCGCCACCTCTTTGGCTCATTCCATGTACTTCGCTTTGTTTTAAAAACAATCCCATATCTAAAGCTGCAGTGCCAATAGTAGTTGCAATAGATAATATGCCTTGTCCCCCTACTCCTGCTAATATTATATCTTTTTTCATTATTCTTGTTTTTTAAATTTTTCTCTCATTCGTTTATCAAGTGTAATAATACATTCGCGTCGTGTAATTATTACAGATGGCCCATTGTATGCCAACTCTTCTTTAATTATTTTAACATTTTCTTCGTGATTTTTTTGTAATGGCCTTAATACTTTTAAATGTTCGGGTTCTATTCCAACTCCTAAACAAATAGCATCAATTTTATTAAGTGCTGCCGATGGTTGCCCACCTGTCATGCCAGTTGTGAAATTATCAAGAATAAATACTTTTACATTAGCTTTATGTGTTGCACAATCTAATAATCCTGTCATGCCGCTATGGGTAAAAGTTGAATCTCCAATAACTGCAACTGCTGGCGAAATTCCAGCGTCAGAAGCTCCGTAAGCCATTGTTATTGAAGCACCCATGTCAACACAAGTATTTATTGATTCTAATGGTGGTAGCGCACCTAATGTATAACAACCAATATCTGAAAATACTCTTCCTTTCGAATAATCTTTTAATGCTTCATTTAATGCTAAATAAGTATCGTTATGCGGACAACCTTTGCACAATGCTGGTGGTCGAGCCGTTACGATTGTTGGAATTTCTTGTCCAAAAGTATCTGTTAAACCTAATGCAACTGCAACATTATTTGGAGTTAGCTCGCCATCGCGAGGTAAACTACCATCTAATCTACCATGAATTGGTTTGCCTAAATTTAATAATCCTTTTAAAATATCTTCTATCAACGGATAACCATCTTCGAATACATAAATTTCGCTACATTCAGAATACATTTTCTGAACCATTTTGCGTGGAATTGGATGTTGACCAATAACAAGTAATGGAAAATTCAATTCTGTATTTTGAAAATTCTCCATAATATAATTATATGCAATACCACAAGCAATAATTCCTTTTGATTTATCTTTACCTTCAATATATTTATTAAATCCAGAAATTTCGGCTTCATTTTCGAAAATAATTTGATTATTAAGCAGCCTGCGATAGTTCTTTTTTGCAATTACAGGCAATAAAACAAATTGCTTTAAATCTGAAGGTAACTTTAAAACATTCTGCTCGGTTTCTTTTTTTCTAACAACTCCTGCCCTACTATGTGCCATACGAGTGGTTATTCTGAGCATTACTGGAACTTTATATTTTTCTGAAATTTCGAAACCATATTGCATCATGTTATAAGCCTCTTGTTGCGATGTAGGTTCAAATATTGGGATTAATGCAAATTTACCATAATATCTACTGTCTTGCTCATTTTGAGACGAGTGCATTGAAGGATCATCGGCAACTACAACAATTAAACCACCGTTAACACCTGTAATTGCTGAATTAATAAAACCATCGGCAGCAACATTTAAACCAACATGTTTCATACAAACCATTGCTCTTTTTCCGGCATACGACATTCCAAGAGCAGATTCCATAGCAGTTTTTTCATTTGCACACCATTTTGCTTTTACACCTTTTTCTTTAGCAGTTTTTGAATTTACAATGTATTCAGTAATTTCTGTAGAAGGTGTTCCAGGATATGCATAA
>JAVHRJ010000524.1:0-1946 GCA_036171595.1 Bacteroidales bacterium | reverse complement strand
AGGAGGCCCAATTACTACTGTCTACGGAGCTTGATGGGCTTTTTTAACAGCGTTTCTTTGTTCATCATTTAACGGTATGGGTTCAATTATTGCTTTTTCTTGATAATCATATATTGGAATATTTCGATTTATCCACTGTCCTAATACACTTGAATTATATTCATTATCATTAAGTCTTATTAGTTCATTTAATTCCTTTACAAGCCCTTTAACAAATTTTGATGGTTCACTAAAAAACAATGCTGCTGAATTGTAAATTCCACCTTCTGGAATTCTATTCAATATTTGATTTGTTATAGCATTTGGATTAATCGTTTCTTTCCAATTCCATTGTGGCCTTAGATTTTGCAAACGAATAACAAGTTCTTCAAAGTTTGGTTGATCTGCGGGTGGTTTGTTAAGTCCTATTTCATCAGATAATTTGTTCACCTCTTCAAACAGTTCGTCATTAATCAAACCAGATATATGTTTTAAAGCTTCATAATTAAATTGTGGCATCTCATTCAATAATGCAGGTCGCCCTCCGTTTGCAAATGATTGTGAGTCGAACGGAATAAGAAATATGGGCTCAACCACAAAAAATCTATGATTGTTTATAACTACTTTTCTTAAATGGATAGGATAACCAAGTTGGAGAATAATTCTGTTTCGATCAAGGCGTACTCTATCAATTATATTTTGTATATCGGCACTATTAAAAATGTTTTCGGTTGTATTGTTAGTGAGTTGTGGGAGTTTAAACATTTGTCCATAATCTTTCGTCCCATTAGCATTAATTGCTCGGCATGATATTCCCCCTGCCATTCCTTTTGACAAACATTCGAGATAATATTTAAATAGTTTTTCCATCTCTTTCCTTAAAAGTCTATAAAAAATTTTAGAACCCAGACCTTCCAGATTTTTAAAGCCTTGGAAGTTTTAGTTAAGCTCCACAATAAGACCAAAGTTTTATAATGGACACTGTTGAGACGCTGGCTAGGTGCGTTTGTGATTTAAATATTTGGATTAAAGTGCCACAAAGTGTAATAATTATTCCTAAAAGATTAATATCATAAGAGCCAACAATATGACCAGCAATAGTTGTTCTTAATGTTTGTTCGATATTCTCGATTTGTATAGTTAAGTCTTTTGATTTATTCAGTATTTCATTAAATGCTCTTTCAATTCGAGTATCGAGTTCACGTAAATTTTTATTTACATTTTCCAACTGAGACAATAAAAATTCTACTTTCTTTTCCAATGGCTGGCTTTCTGAAATAGAAATTGTAGCGAAAACTTTTGCTGAAATTGTTGCAGAAATAGAACTTGTTATGTTATGATTTGTTGGTTTCAATTCAGGAAAGGATTTAAGCCAATTTCTGATTGTATTTGGTTTATATGTTGCGTAAAGATTGGCATCACTAAGTTGTAGCATTAAAATAATGAACAATCCTATGATTATAAAAAAATATGAAATGAATTGTGAACATTCTTTTAGAATATCAAATAAGAATAATAATGTTACCGTAACGACAAGAAAAGTTGTTATATGATATTTCCCAGTTGCAATCCACTTAAATATTTGTTTAACATATCTGATTAGTTTATTTATCATAGAATGTTCTATCACCCTAACTATTAGGTATTTTATCTATAAATGAGCAAAGAAAGAGATTTAATTTTCGGAGTTGTTTTTCAAGAAAATAAAACGGAATAGTGTAAAATCTTTGTGGGAGTTTTTTTGTAGGTCGAGTACTATTTCTTAAACATCCATCCAAGTAATTTTTCCTAAGTTATTCTTCTTTGTTTAATTACTGTTTTTAAACTAAAACCAATTATTCATATTCCCCCAAAAAATACAATTAAAAATGTAGAGACACGAAAATCCAAACCTCCGACGTTTTGAAAACGACGGAGGTTTTTTGTGCTTACTGCACCAATGGAATCGGTTCATCCTTCATTTATTT
>JAVHRJ010000523.1:0-1949 GCA_036171595.1 Bacteroidales bacterium | reverse complement strand
ATTGTCAAAATGCACCACCCGCCCAGTTTTTGCCAAACGTGTGTTAGCACCTGGGCATTTTTTCATTTGTTAATAGCTTAACGAAATATGTCAATGTTGTAATAATGTTCAAATAAATTCTTCGTCAGATAATTTTCTAATCATAGGATTAACCGCCTTTGCTGTTAACAATATTCTGTCATTTATTTTAAGATTATTTAATTCTTCTTTTGTCGTCATGATTTTGGTTATAGTATTATTAATTGAAATAGTCAAAACATTATTTTCGATATTTATAATTTGTCCGACTAGTTGAATTTTTGTGTTAATTTTTGTATTGTTAAATATTTCATTAGGTTTTCCTTGTTTCAGAATATTTCCATTTTCGATTATATAAACAAAATCCGATAATTTATATACTTCATTTATGTCATGACTTACTAATAATGTTGTTGCTTTAAAGTTTTTATGTGCCTGTATTATTTCAAATTGAAGACTATTTCTGGTTTCGTTATCTAATGCAGACAATGGTTCGTCTAATAATAAAATTTGCGGTTTTCTTGCTAAAGCTCTGGCAACAGCTAATCGTTGTTGTTGACCTCCTGAAAGCTTTGCTGGCTTTCTTTGACAAAGACCTTTAAGGTTAAAAATGTCTAATAATTCAGAAACGTACTTTTTTTCCTTTTGTGGTTGTGCATATAAAAGATGTTCTTTTACAGTCATGTTAGGAAATAAAGCATAATCCTGAAAAACAAAACCTATATTTCGTTGTTGTGGTTTAATATTTATTCTCTTTAAACTATCAAACCAAATTTCGTTTCCAACTTTAATATATCCGCTATCTGGATTTGTTAAACCAGCAATAATTCTAAGAAGAGTGGTTTTTCCGACACCCGATTTTCCAAAAAAAGTAATAAATCCATATTTTGGAATTGTTATATTAATATCTAATATCTCGTTTCCAATTGTAGTATGGATTACTTTTTTTATGTGTAAATCAATTAAAATCTCTTCCATTTCAGATACTCACGATTAACACTATAAATGAAAAGTAAAATAATAAAACTAAAAATGAACAGAAACATTGAGTACTTATTGGCTGTATCAAAATTTAATGCCTGAACTTCATCGTAAATAGCAAGTGAGGCAACTCTCGTTTTGCCCGGTATGTTTCCACCAATCATAAGTATCACTCCAAATTCGCCAATTGTATGTGCAAATGTCAAACAAATTCCTGTAAATATAGCTGGTTTTATATTTGGCAATAAAACTTTGAATATTGTTATTATCCTTGATTTACCCAATGTATATGAGGCATCTTTTAGTGAAATAGGCAAATTACTAAACCCATTCTGAATAGAATTAATCATAAATGGTAAATTAAAAATTATTGAACCAATTAATATACCCGCAAATGAAAATGCTAGTCGAATATCAAAATATTTATCCAAAAAATTACCAAACCAATAATTTGGACTAAAAGCAAGCAGTAAATAAAATCCTAAAACCGAAGGAGGTAATACTAATGGCATACTTACCAATGCTTGTAAAATAACTTTTAATTTAAATGATGAATATGTCAAAAAGTATGCAATCGGAATACCAATAACAAATAAAATAATTGTTGTAAATGTTGCTAATTTTATTGATATCCAAAAAGTTTGAAAAAAAACTTCATCCATTTTATTTTGCGTTATTTTTCATTTGGTAGTTTAAAACCATATTTGTCAAATATCTTTCTGGCTTGTTCTGTTTCAATGAATTGAATAAATTTCAAAATATCTTTGTTCGTTTCTGAATTTTTGATAATTACATAAGCTTGTTCTAATTTGGAATAACTTTTTTCATCAATAGCAATGTATTTCCCTTTACTTGTCATTTCGGGTGAAAGTGCTAATGATAGGGCAATTATACCAACTTCTGCATTTCCTGTTAAAACAAATTGTGCCGCTTGTGATACATTTTCACCT
>JAVHRJ010000522.1:0-1949 GCA_036171595.1 Bacteroidales bacterium | reverse complement strand
CGATTATACATTAAAAGGCATTTCTGGAATTAAAGATATTTTTTCGACCGAGCTATTTACTGGATTTTTTAAAGTTAAGAAAGATTTAGTTGCTGGTGGTAGATATCGTCCTCTTTCGGTTGCGACATTTGCAATTGAAGTTGAAATGTTTGGGCAAAATCCTTATATTAGTCACTTTATTAATGTTTTATTTTTTGCTTTAATTGGATTACTGCTATACGAAGTACTTTCTAAATTATTAAAAAAATACAGCGATAATTCGAAATGGTACTATAATTTACCCTTAATTACAACATTACTTTTTCTTGCCCATCCAATTCATACCGAGGTTGTTGCAAATATAAAAGGTCGCGACGAATTACTATCATTAATTGGAGTTCTAATTTCATTTATTTATACCCTTAAATTTCTTGAAACAAATAAGCCACTATTTTTAATATATTCGTTTTTAGGATTTTTTGCAGGCATGTTCTCTAAGGAAATTGGTATTACATTTTTAGTTACAATGCCACTTACTATTTGGTTTTTTACCGATTATAAAATTGGTAAAATATTAAAATCAATTTTACCTATTATTGTCGCAAGTGTAATTTATTTTATTATAAGAGGTGCTGTGTTAGGAAACCAAACTGCAAAAGTTGTTCCCGAACTCATGAACGATTCATTTTTATATATGAATTCATCACAAAAATTTGCGACAATAGCTTACACAATGGGTATTTACATTAAATTATTATTTTTTCCACATCCATTAACTTACGATTACTACCCTTATCACATACCTATTACCGAATGGAGCCAATGGCAAGCTTTTGGTTCACTTATTTTAATTGTAATATTAGCTATTGTAGCAATAAAAGGGTTAAAATACAAATCAATAATTTCATTTGGAATTTTATTTTATGCAATAACCTTGGCACCAGTATCAAACATATTATTTCCTATAGGTGCATTTATGAATGAAAGGTTTGTTTTTATTGCATCACTAGGATTTTGCATAATATTAGCTTGGTTTATAACTCAAAAACTTCAGCATGCAATTAAAAAAGATGCATCAAAAAGAAATATAATTCCATCAATAATAATTATAATTTTTGTCCTTTATGGCTTTAAAACTATTTCTCGCAATAGCGATTGGAAAAACGATTTTACACTATTTACAACAGATGTAAAAGTTTCGGTAAATGGAGCAAAAAGCAATTGTTCAGCTGGCGGAAAACTAATTGAAGAAGGTATAAAGAAAGGAAACGAAGCTGTAAGAAATAAATATTTAAAACAAGCTATACAATATTTAAACCATTCACTTGAAGTATATCCAGCATATGGCGATGCACTGTTATTGTTAGGAAATGCATGGTATGAGCTTGATAAAAATTATGACTCTACATTAATTGCCTATAAAAATCTTTTACGTATAAACCCTAATCACAGCCAAGCATATACAAACATTGAAATTATTTTTAAAAATCTTGATAGCTCCGAATACAAAATTAAAGTTTACAAGGAACTTTACGAAATTAATCCAAATAGATTTGAAACTAATTATAACTTGGGAAACTTATATGGTCGATATAAAAACGATATTCCTAAAGCAATTTACTATTTAAATCGTGCTGTAAAAGCCGATCCTAATAAAAGTTTTGCTTTTAAAGATTTAGGAGTAGCTTATGGCTTTCAGGCTAAATTCGATTCTTCAATATATTTCCTAAAAAAAGCTACCGAAATTGATCCAAAAGATTCTCAAGCCTTTTTAAATATAGGCATTTCTTACATGAATTTAAATAACAAAGAAGAAGCTCAAAAATATTTTAATAAAGCAAAAGAAATTGACCCTAACATTAAGTTACCATTTTAAATTTATATTGGGTAAATTTTAATATATAAAAACAGATTTTACTTATTCTGTATATTGTTTTAACAATTAATACTGTACAATTACAATTTTTTTT
>JAVHRJ010000521.1:0-1951 GCA_036171595.1 Bacteroidales bacterium | reverse complement strand
TTTCAAAAAACTTAAAGTTTTTATTCCAAACAAAACCGAAATAAAACCTAAAAAAGTAAAATTTGGCTCACTTTCAAAAACTGGAGGTGTTGTTAATGCATATAGTGCAGTAAAATTAGCAATTGAAAAAACAAATTCTAAATAACATGGCAAAAAAAATATTTTTATTGATTTTAGTTTTTAAAATAACTACAGTTTTTTCGCAAGTAAATAAAATAATTGACAGCTTAGAAATTTGTTTAAAATCGGCCAAAGAAGACACAAATAAAGTTAAAATACTAGATGATTTAAGTTGGAATTATTGCTCTACTAATTCAGAAAAAGCTATTGTAACTGCTCAGCAACAATTAAAATTAGCAATAAAAATAAAATATTATAAAGGCGAGGCAAATGCAAATGTAAATTTGGGTTCGGCTTATTATTATCAAAATAATCTATTATTAGCAATTAATTATTTTAATAAAGCTTATGAATTAAAAATAAAATTAAAAGATAAGATAGGTGCAGCAGGACTTGTAAATAATATTGGTATGATTTATAAACTTCAAGGGAACTATTCCGAAGCTATTAATTATATGTTAAAAGCTTTGAAAATTTTTGAAGAAATAAACGATGAAACAAAAATGGGACATTGTTATAACAATATAGGCATTGTTTATCAAGAAATAAAAAACTATAATCTATCGCTGTTTTACTTAAATAAAGCATTAAAAATAAGAGAAAAGCTTAAAGATAATGAATCGCTTACCGCATCGTATTTAAACATTGGAAACGATTATCAGTTTTTAAAAAATTATCCTTTGGCACTAGAATTTTATCAAAAAGCATTAAATATTCAGAATGTTATTAATGATAAATATTCTATTGCTCGTATATTAAATGCTATGGCTACAGTATATAAAAACCAAAATAAAACAAAATTAGCATTGGAGTATTTTTTAAAATCAAACGAGTTAAAAAAAGAAACTCAGGATGTTGAAGGTTTAATGTCGGGGTATATTAGTCTTGGTGAAGTTTATTTAGATCTTAATAATCCAAAATTAGCAATTGAATATTTGAGAAAATCGCTCGAAATGGTTGACTCCACTGGCACAAAAGAAAATTTAAAATATATTTATCCTGGGTTGATAAAAGCATATAAAATAGAAAATGATTTTGAGCAAGCATTACAATATTTTTATTTGTACGACCAGATAAAAGACACACTATTGAATGAAATTAGCACTAAACAAATTGCAGAAATGCAAACAAAATACGAAACAGAAAAAAAGGAAATTGAAAACGCAAAACTACAAAAAGAAAACGAACTAAAGGAATTAAAGATAAAGCAAGCCGAGCAAGAAAAAAAGTTACAATTAATATTTTTTATGTCAATTGCTTTTATAATCATAAGCTTTTTGTTTTTTATGTTTTATCGTTATAAGCAGAAACAAAAGACTCAACAAATAAAAGAAAACAATAGGCAGGAAAAACTTCGATTTAAAGCAGTAATTGATTCCGAGGAAAAAGAAAGAATACGTATTGCAAAAGAGTTACACGATGGTTTAGGGCAATTGTTATCTTCGGCTAAATTAAACATGTCGAGTTTAGAAGATGGTGTTAAGAAAGAAGATGAATATTTACTTAAAAATTCTTTAACAATAATTGACGACGCAGTTAAAGAGGTTCGTAACATATCACACAATATGATGCCAACTGCGTTAATGAATTATGGACTTGTTGAAGCCATAAGCGGGCTTGTAAATAAAATTAATGATTCAAAACAAATAGAGGTTAATTTTAACAACGAGAATTTTAATATAACATTAGACAAAGAAAAAGAAATTTCGTTATATCGAATAATTCAAGAAATTGTTAACAATATGCTAAAACATTCGCAAGCAAAAAATATTGATGTTGAATTATCAAATAGCGAAAAGGAATTAATGCTTTTAATTAAAGATAATGGTGT
>JAVHRJ010000520.1:0-10079 GCA_036171595.1 Bacteroidales bacterium | reverse complement strand
ATTTAGAGTAAAATGTTATGCTGTCGCTGTTTGTAATTGGTCTTAATGATGTAATATATTTAGTAGAGTCATTTATATCGTTAATTTGAAATTCGCTATACTGGCTATTAAACAAAGTATCCATTCTTACAAATGGAGTTTCAACAGGATTAAAGGTTAAAAATAAAGCATTTTCGCATGATGTTATTTCATGACGAGCCTTCTCGGTATAATAGTCTTTATTTTTAATGTTAGCAGTAAAATATTTTCGAAAATTTAGTTGCGCTTTTTGATATGAGCCCATACTTTTCTCAACGGTTGCTAACCAAAATGTAGATAATGGGTATTTTTTTATATCATTTTCTGATGTGTACTTATACCACTTTTGAGCTATGTTATAATCTCTATTCATTCTTGCCGCTTCGGCAAGTTTCCATGCAACAGGCGGAGTTTCGCTTAATTTAATTGCTTTTAAATAAAAATATTCTGATGCCTCATAATTTTCTACCTCAAAAGATTTATTTCCGTTTTTTATTAATTGTCGAAAACTTTGAGCTTGTAATAAATTTGTTAAAACAAATGATATTATTAGTATAAATAAAATTCTTTTCATTAAAAAAATTTAAATAAATGGTGGACAAATATGCTTATTTGGAATTTTTGAGTTGTTAGAATTACTAAAAACATATCTTATTGATATTTCTAAACCTCCCTTACCAGCACTTGCAACTTTTAATGTAGAAATATTAACATCGTAACTTAACCCAACTCTAAAATTTTGATAATCAAATGCAAAACACATTATTCCTGCATCTTTCCATCTAATCCAACCACCAATATAAAATGAACGAAATGCAATGCTATTTAGTTTTCGTTGAGCTAATCCACCAATATTCAACTCATTAAATTTCCCTTGTCTAAACCAAAATATTGTTGGCAACAAAAAAGTTTTTTCAGATAATGCAATATTTGCTGATGCGTGAAAATCAAATTTGCTATCGAGTTCAACTATTGATTGTGAGAAAAACGATTGTTTAGGTTTATTCAAATGATGATAAGCTATTCCCAATTCAAAAGGAATATTTTTATATACATAATTTGCCGAAAATCCGAGCGAACCATCAAAATAGTGCATATTGTTTAATGGGAAATTTTCACCACTTAATATATTCGGGTCGTAGGCATATCCATTATATTGATTTCCAAAATAAAATTTAGAATAGTCAATACTGTGCTGATTGTAACCAAAATCTAACCCTCCAGAGATAATTAAATTAGTGTCTTTTTCCGATTTGTAATGGTAAGCAATTGCTAATTTTATTTGGTTAGTACTAAAATCGCCATCGCCTGCTTTATCGGTATTAAATACAATTCCAGCTCCAAAAAAACCATGTAATGGAAACTTTCTTAATGCTGCGTCAAAAGTCGATGAAAATGTTTTGTATGGTGTTGTAACACTACGCCATTGTGAACGTTCATTAGCATGCACTCTATAATCAGCATTAAACATTCCGGTTAAAGCGGGATTCATGTTTACTGGCGATAAATCTGCTTGTGAAAAGTGAATATCTTGTGCAAAAGAATTTAAATTTAATAACATAGCGCACACTATAATTATAAAAATATTTTTCATATTTATCTAATTAATGTTATGTTACCTTTTTTCTCAAATTGAACATCATCAATACAAGTAACTTTTAAGTAATAAACAAAAACCGCAGGGTCAAGTGCTTTTCCTTTAAATGTACCGTCCCAACCCTTATTAATATCAGTTGTTGAGAATACCATTTCGCCCCATCTATCATAAATAGCAAAATAAAGTTTATTTGCAATATCTGCTTTAACATATAGCACATCATTATTATCATCATCGTTTGGAGTAAATGCATTTGGCACATAAATATATTTTTCACTACAAATAACATCAATCACAGAAATTGTTACAGTATCAACACTCGTACACCCATATCCGTCTAAAACAGTTACTTGGTATGTTGTTGTTTCTGTTGGTGAGGCAGTAGGATTTTGTAAATGTACTCCATTAATTGAGTTATTTGGCAACCAATTAAAATGATAACTTGAATTTGAAATTGCAAATAAATTTGTTGTTTGTCCTACAAAAATTATATTATTATTTGTTGTTGCATCAACCACAGGATGAGAATCTAAATTAATAATATTAAACGACTCAGTAATACTACAATTTCTACCATCGGTAATTGTAACAGTGTAAACGCCTTCACATAAATTATAAATTGATGACAATGCTGAACCGTTACTCCATAAATAATTGTATGCTGGAGTTCCTCCCCATACTGGTACATTAATAGTTCCATTACACGATGTTCCGCATGTTGTTTGCGTTAACATTGTATCAAAAGATAAAATACTAGGTTCTGTTATAACAATATTCGTAGAATCTATACAATTATTTGCATCGGTAACATAAAACCAATAAGTTCCTGGTGTAACATTTGTTATAGAATTACCAACAACCCCATTACTCCATGAATATGTAAAGGGTGACGTTCCACCATGAATTACCGAACCTGTTGCAGTTGTAGTACCACCATTACAACTAATTCCAGGCGATAAAATATTTGAGTTTATTGAATCGGGTTGATTTACATAAACATAATTTATTCTAGCACAAAATTGCGAATCAGTTACCGTAACAATATAATAGCCAGAACATAAATTAGTTATTTGTGTACTATCACTACCTGTATTCCATAAGTAAGTATATGGCTGAACTCCTTGAGTTGTAATTATTACTTGAGCATTTCCATCGCACGAACCATAACATTGTGTACTTTGAGTTATGTTTGAAATTGCTAAATTTGATGGGTCGGTAATATTTATTGATAAAACAGTATCGCAATTATTTAAATCGTAAACTGTAACTTGATAATTTCCAACATAAAGATTTGTAATTAGCGAATCGTGCGATGAATTTGTCCATGTGTAAGTGTATCCTGGAGTTCCACCTGAAGGCGTTACAACTATAGAGCCCGTATTTGGGTGACTTGGGTCGCACGAAGCTGGAGTTAAACCTGAAATTGAAGCAGTTAATAAAGGTGGTTGAGATATACTAAATGGAATTGATTGCGAACATCCATTGCCATCTATAACTGTAACTGTATAATTATTTACACATAAATTATTAACTGTTGCAGTTGTGTCGCCATTGCTCCAATTATAATTATATGGAGAAAGTCCATTAATTGCACTAACAGTTATTAATCCATTACAAGAATTAAAACATGTAACATTTTGCACACTACCAGTATTTAAAGCAAACTGATCAATATTAACCAATATAGAATCTTTAGCATTGCACCCATTTTGATTTGTTACAGTTACATAATACCAAGTATTTTGAGATGGAGAAACTTGCGGTGATGCAGTATTTAAACCAGAAATAATAGACGATGTTGGCGACCATAAATAAGTTAATGTATCACTCGAAACATTATAATAAACATGAATAAAAATACTATTACCAGGACACAAAATTGTATCTGCAGAAGTAGTTATGTTTAAAGAATTTACTAATACTTTAATAGAATCAATTACATCGCAGTGTAGCGAAAAAACATGAACATAATATGTTGTAGTTTGTGTAGGATTTACATTTATAGTGTTATAATAAATATCAGAATTTAATGTATCGGTAAAATTATTATTCGATGACCAAAAGAAAGTATATCCACTAGATGACCCATTTACATTTACACCAATATTAATTGGATGTGCAATACAAATTGCTGTGTCGTTTGTGCTAATTGCTAGTTGTTCAACAACAATAGTTCTAATAGCAGTATCGGCAAGGTTGCACGATGTTGGATGATCTGCAATTAATGTAACCGTGTAAGTTCCAGCCATTGTGTATGTGTGCGTTGGCTCAAATGCAGTGGAAGTATCTCCATCGCCAAAATCCCAAAAATAATTTGTAGCAAGTTGACTAGTGTTGTTAAATTGAATAGGAGTATTTAAACAAACTGATGGTGCAGTAAAGTCAGCTATTGTTAATGGTAATCCAAAACTAAATTTAAAAACTGCATTATTACAAATCCATTGATTAATGTTATAACCGCCGTTATTTGCCGACCAAACACCTGGATTTGGATATGTTGGAAAACCATTGCACAAATATCCACAGCTTGCACAAACTGATTCATATATAAACCCACGCTTATCAAAACGACTTGTACCACCATCAACATGGTCGTGCCCACAATACCCTGTTACATGAGGCTCACCAAAAAATGTTGCATACTCCAAATGAGATGCATCATCGGCCATAACCATTAAATAAAAATCTTGCCCATCGGTAGTGCTTTGATATGCGTTAGAAGTAACATCCATTCCAGAAGTTCCAAATGTAGAGCCCCAAGGATACAAATTTCCGTGCTCAGGACCAGCCCATTCGCGGCCCCAACCAGCTAAATATAATCTATTACAATAATCGACTGAAAATGCAGTAATAGAAATATTTGGTTTTCCGAAACCAGTACCAAAAACTGTACTCCAAATAGGTGAAGATAAGTTATTTGGGAATTTTGTTATAAATTGCCCACTATTTGGAGTTCCATAAGTTGCATTGTAAATAAATGTGCTACCAGGAGCTTTTGTTTGCCCTGTTAAATATACATTAAGCGATTTATCAACTCTAATAAAATACACCTGATCGTATATGTTTGAACCAAAATATGATGATTTTATTAAACTTGAACCATTAGACGAAATATGAGCAAAAAAGCCATCTGCACTTCCCCCTTGCGATAAAGGCTGATAAACGCCACCTGTTGTTAAAATATTTTGAGAATTTGTACCACCAGCAATATACACATCGCCAAAATTATCTAAATCTAAAGAGTATATTGCATCATCATTACTTCCACCAAAATAACTACTAAATTGTAAATTTGTTAAACCTGGATTTAATTTAAAAACTACACCATCTTGTTTTCCCGAAAACGCAGGTTGAAAAACTCCAGAAGTAACTGGAAAATTATTTGAAAAAGTGCAAGTTCCAACATAAATACTTCCAGTTTTATCAACTATAACTTCTCCACGTGCACCATCGGCATAATTATAATATAAACTATCATTTCCTTGCATCATAAAACTATTGTAAGCTTGTCTAAAATTTAATCCATCGTTTTGTGAACCACCAATATATGTTGATGCTAAAAGCTGAGTACCATTACTACTTAATTTTGCAATAAAAATATCAGTTCCCTGACCAAAATTAACTACGTTATCGTACGAAACTGATGTACCACCATTAAAAGTATTGTCATATGCATTAATTGAAGTAGGAAAATCGGAAGAACCAGTTGTTCCCATAACAATTAAATTATTGCTCCTATCACAAACAAGACTATGTGGGAGTTCTTCACTTGTAGTTCCACCTAAATAAGTAGCCCATAATCTTTGAGTACCTGATGAATCGTATTTTATTATAGAAATATCGCATCCATAATAACTTCCGCCCGAAAATTCTCCACCAGCATAATTAACTTGATATGCACCAACAGAAACAGGATAACCAGCAGAAAAGGATATCCCTCCAGAAAAAACATTGCTAACATCATCGAAAGTAGCCGTAAATCCCCAATTATCTGTTGTTGACCCTGTGTAAGTTGAGAAAACTAAAGTCGGATCAATAATTAAAGGATAATTATGATTGTAATCAGTTGGAAATTGAAAAGCAACATTTCCATCTCGTAAAAGGAATTTACATGGAATTTTAATTTGTTGTCCGTTAATTTCCTGATATGCATAAGGTTTTAATTCTGTAACTTTATTTATACTAGTTTGTACAATTAGCGATCCTTCAGAATCAACATATAATGCATCTTGCCCATCATAAATTAATCTTATATCATCAGTATTTCCATCAGGCTGCACATAAAAATCATATTGTAAATTTTTATCTTTATTAAAATATATTTGAAAATCAATATTCTGATACAAATTTTTATAATGCACTGCATTATATCTTAAAGCATTTGATACCCATTTTTTTGAATCGTTTCCAACAAAATAATTAGTGTAATCATTATACACATCAATAGGTTGAATTTTTTCAAGCAAAGTATTTCCAAATTTTACTTTATAACAATGAAGATGCACAATACCATTGCTCTCAACATTGTCTTTTTCACCATGATGTGCATGTGAATGTTTAACATCTTTTTCATCAATAAAATTATAAGTCAGCCCATCTTCTTCTAAATACAAATCACCGTTTGGAATTTCAGTTTTAAATAAAGCATTAGAATTCCATTGACCTTTATTTTCTATAAATCCAGGTTGACCAAATAATTTAAAAGTTGATAAAACTATAATTAATAATGCAAAACTTCGCATAATTTAAAATTTATGTAAATTTATTAATATTTTGATAAAAACAAAAAAAACTATAAGTCGTATAAATCAAATAAATTGTAAATTTGTAATTAATATATAAGACAATGCAACCATTAAAAAAGTTGTATAGTCTAATACAAAGAATGTGAAATGTTAAGCGAACAGCAAATTATTGAAGGTTGCCTTAAAAACAATCGGAAAGCTCAGAAGCAACTTTATGATGTGTATGCTTCAAGGTTTCTTGGTATGTGTGTAAGGTATGCTAAAGATAAGCAAGAAGCTGAAGATGTTTTGCAAGATGGATTTTTAAAAATTTTTGGCAGAATTAGTCAATATTCTGGAATAGGTTCTTTTGAAGGTTGGATGAAGCGTATAATTATTAATACTGCAATAACAAATTACAGGCAAAATTTAAAACATTATTATAAACAGTCTATCGATGATGTAAATGAAACTGATATTGAATTAAATTTTGCAGATGAAGAATATTCGTTAGACGAATTATTAAAAGTTATACAAGAACTTCCACCTGGATATAAAATGGTTTTTAATATGTATGCTATTGAAGGTTTTCAGCATAAAGAAATTGCAGAAATGATGGGAATAGATGTTACTACTTCTAAATCGCAATATTCAAGAGCAAAAAAACTTTTAAGATTTAAATTAGAATCATTAAAAAAAGAAAAAGTAATAGTTAGTAATAAATGAATGAGAATAAAAACATAGAAGATTTTTTTAAAGAAAACTTTAAAGATGTTAACGTTAATCCAAATAATAATGTTTGGAAAGGTGTTAAATCTAATTTATGGTTTTCCGATATTCAAAATTTATTTTACAACTACACAATTCAGCCTGCTAATAATGTTTGGCGAATTATTGCTTTAAAATTATGGTTTAAAGAATTTATTGTTTTTTCGCCAAAAACATTTAATGTTTATTATTTATCTTCAATAGTAATTATATCAACATTTTTATTTGCAGGTTTAAATAACAAATTGCATCAAATAACAACATACACTAATAATTTAAACCAAGTTTTTAACAACAAAAATATTAGTAACAAAGAAATTATAACATATAACACAAATAATCGTATTTCGGAACACAATTTAAATTACAACATCGAAAACAATAAAAATAAAATAAATTCTATTAATGATAATAGTTTATTTGTTAACAAATTAAATAAAAGCAATAATACTATTTTGCATTCTGTTACAAATAACACTATTAGAAAAAATAATTTTGAACCAATTATTGATGAAAGTGAAAACATAACTAACGAAGTTACAACTCGCGACTATTCTTTATTATCTTTTATAGAAAAGCAATCTATTGCTTTTAAAAATAAATTTAACGACGATTCTGTATTTAAAAATAGACCAATAAATGAATATAACATTAAAAAATGGCATTGGTCGGTTGAGAGTTATTTAATGCCATTATTTAATTCATCGAATTACAAAATAAACGAAACTGAATTTTCTAATTTTCACAAAAACGATATTGGAAAATCGACTAATGAAAAAACACTTTCTGGTGGTATTTTAGTTGAAACAAAACATCTTAACTTTTCATTTCAAACAGGTTTATCATATACTAATTTAACCGACAAGCCAAATTACCAATATTTGAGTTTTAGAAAAGATTCAATATTAGTAACTCAAATAAATCATGGAGGACACTATAATTATTTTGATGTTAACATATTAAATTTAGATTCATTATTATTAGATGATGATTCGGTTTATTTTACTATTCATGATTCTATTTTTATTGCAACAATTGACACAATATTAACTTATCAAACTACAATATTAAAAACTTTAGAACATAAAAAAACATACAACTCCTATTCATACGTTGAACTACCATTAATAGCAGGTTATACATTTAGCCAAGGAAAAATTAGCTTAACTTTAAGAGCAGGAATTATTGCCGGAATATTAACAAAAACATCAGGGTATTTGCCATCACCATATTCAGAATTTGGAACTATAAATGTAGAAAACAACTCAACTAGAAAAATAATGTACTCTGGAATAACTGGAATTGAAGCTGAATATGACGCTTCAAAAAGAATTTCAATTATATTTTCACCAATTTATAGATTCAATTTAAGCTCAGTTTTTAAAAACAATTACATTATTGATGAGCGATTCAAGAGTTTAGGATTTAAATTAGATATAAAATATAAACTAAAATAATAATAACATGAAAAAAACATTTTTCATTTTAGCATTTATTGCTCCAATTTTAGCTTATACACAGCCAAAATCATGTAATGTTAGTTTTGTTTATTCTAACGAGGCTACTGTAAAAAACATAAAATTCGTTTCAAGAACAATAGATACAAATAATGTTGTTAGTTGGCATTGGGATTTTGGCGATGGATACTCATCTTCACTTCAAAATCCTAAACATGAATATTTACAACATGGAAATTATTACGCATGCTTAACAATTATAACTATTGATAGTTGTGAAAACACTTTTTGCGATACAATTAAAATTGGTCCAACAGCAAGTTATTTTTCAATTATTGGAAATGTTTATGCTGGTTCAGCTCCGCTTCCTTCTGGTATTGTCTTATTAATAGATGTAAACAATAATTATAAAGCAAAAAAATATAGTTTTGTTAATAATGGTCATTACGAATTTAATCAGTTACAGCCTAGTAATTACATAATTTATGCTATACCTAATTTTAATATTGATGTAAACTATTATCCAACATATTTACCAACATATTTAGGCACAAGCACAAAATGGCAAAATGCAGGCGTTTTAAACCTTACCAACTCACTAATAAATCAAAATATAAACTTAGCATGCAACACCGATATTTTATATGGTCCAGATACTATTTCTGGTAAAATTAAAATTTTAGATGCTAATTCGTTTGAATATAACATTTATTACAATAATTGGTTTGGTAATTTAACAAACTGCAATATTAATTTAGAAATTGCTCCAAATATGCCAGTTTTGCTATTAAATTCTGAAGATGAACCTGTTCGATTTGCAATGACTGATAGTAGCGGAAAATTTATTGTTAAAAATTTGCCTATTGATATTTATAAAATAGCTCCCGAAAAAGCTGGATTAAATACAATTCCTTATTTAGCAGATTTTACAACTACATCAACATCAAATATAAACACAAATATTTATATAGCAACATCAAATATTTACAGTTACATTCCTGAAACAATAAATAATAAAATTGATATTATTTCAGTTTTCCCAAACCCTATTTCCGAAAATGCTATAGTACAAATTAATACACAAAAACAAACTCAATTGATTATTAGTATTGAAAATATTGAAGGTAAAATATTACTAACTCAAAAATTCGTTTCTCAAGGTAACGAAAAATACTTTCTTCCATTTAGCAACCTGCCTAATGGAATATACTTTATTAAAATTAAATCGGAGAATTCTTCTATTTTAGTAAAGAAAATTATAAAGCAATAATAAAATTTTAATTTTAGAAATATTAACATTTACCTTAACCATTGATGTTAAGACAAATAACTATTTCGGTTAATATTCCTGTTGAAAACATCTTAATCAAATTTACAATTTTAAAGAATATTGAATGTTTATTTGCAACAAAACAATTTAAGATGCTAGAATACGTAAAAATAATTTTGCAGAAAGTAAGCTTCGACACAATGCTTTTTCGTAAAGAATTGCAAAAATCTATAGGCTGGTTAACA
>JAVHRJ010000519.1:0-34367 GCA_036171595.1 Bacteroidales bacterium | reverse complement strand
GGCGGTTTTTTCGTTTGTACACCACTTTGCTTTTACGCCTTTTTCAATTGCAATTTTTGAATGTCCAATATATTCGGTTATTTCCGTTGATGGAGTTCCTGGATATGCATAAACTCCAGATAACCCCGAATCAATAGCACCTAAAGCAATAGCTTCATCGCCTAACAATAACAACTTCTGCATATTAATTTATTTAATTATCAAATTTTATTTCTTTCAAAAATATTAATAATAAAATAAAATTTACTTGAAAAATATCATGTTTAATAATATTTTTTTTGTTTATTGTTGATGTTAAATTTTCACAAAATATTTAAGTAATTATCAAATTGTAATTATTAATTTTTAAAATTTGTAAATTTATATTAGATTAAACATAAATGACATTTAATATTAAATATATTTTAACTACTATTTTGTATATTGTTATATTAAATGGATATTCTCAAAATTCAGAATTAATTCAAATTAAAGGTATTGTTGTAAATAAAAAACTTGAACCAATTCCATTTGCACATATATTAGTAAAGGGAACTAATAATGGTTCGATTAGTGATGTTAATGGGACTTTCGATTTTTTTACAAAAAAAGGAGATACTTTAATTTTTTCGTGTGTTGGCTATAAAAAATCACGACATATTATCCCCACTATTTCTGATTTTAGAATATATCACTTATTAGCTTTACTTCAAAATGATACTATTATTTTACCAGAAGTATTAATTCTTCCTTGGAAAACATATAAAGATTTTGTGATTGCTTTTTTAAAAACCAAAATACCCGATGACGATATTGAAAGAGCCGAAAAGAACTTTGCTTTAATGCAACTACAAGTTGCATTAAATGACGACGATATGCCCTCAGCACCTGGAGCTTCGTATAATTTGTTAACCCAACAACGAAATAGCTTATTATATTGGAAAGGGCAAAATCAACCAAATCAATTATTAAATTATGTCGCTTGGGCTAAGTTTTTTGAATATTTAAAAAACGGCAAATTTAAAAGAAAACATAATAAAAAATAGGTGTTTTTAATTTAAAACTACAAGTATTTTTACGCGATAAAATAATTTAAAATCGGGTATTTATTCTCTTTTAATAGGCTTATTTGTGTCGTACTTTTAACTCATAATTTAACACCGAAAATTATGAAAACAAAATCGATATACACAACAGTTTTAATGACAGCAATTTTTTCGTTATCATTATTTTCTCAACAAAAATTAGATTTTATGGGTTTTCCATCAGATGGAATTTCTCAAGAATCTAATTTAAATATAAATAAAAACACTCAAGTTATTGAAGACGTGAGCATAGAAAGAAGTTTTAAGTCGCCTATTTCATTACCTTCAGGCATAGCTTTCGATGGGCAATATCTTTGGGTTTGTGGTTACAACGAATATTTTATGTATAAAATATCAACAATAGATGGTAGTGTAATAAGTAAAGTTCCAGTTAATATTCAAAAACCATACGGAATAACTTATGATAATGGAATTATTTATATGATTGATAATACTACAAAAAATATTTTTGCTTTTGATCCAACCACGGGTAGTTGCTTAGATACAATAATTGTTAATCAAAATTTAATTTATCCAACAGGACTTTATAAACTTAACAATGAATTTATTTTTAATGATACTAAAGGACCACAACCAAGTGCATTAGGTGATTCTACATATTTTTACACTAATGTTACAAGTAACATTTTGGGAAATCCAACTTTTGGAACTTATTCAACAGGAATTACCTACGACGGTCAATATTTATGGATAAACGATAATCCTACACAAACAACAATGAAAATTGACCCTATAAGCTGGACTTTACAAAACACATATAAAATTCCCGGTGGAATGTATCCAAACGGAATAGCATGGGATGGACAGTATTTTTGGGAAATAAATAACGCTTCCGATTCAATTTATATGTTTAATCCCGAAAGTGTTACTTCTATAAGTAACAACATAACAAATACAAATGTAAATATTTACCCTAATCCTATTAGCTCAAATGAAAGCTTTAATATTTTAAGTCAAAATTTTATACCTCAAACAATTTCGATATATGATGTAAATGGTAAAGTTGTTGCAAATAAAAATAATTTTAACAACTCAACTTTAGTAACTTTAAATGCAAACGAATTAAATTTAAGCTCTGGAGTTTATACAATTAATGTTATTGGTAAAATAGAAAACGAAACTTTGAAATTTATTGTTAAGTAAAGTTTTTTCATAGTTCTTAATTTTTTTTACTACAAAAAAAAATCGCCTTAGAAATAAGGCGTTTTTTTATGCATATAATATATCAAATTTTATCATGCTGAACTTGTTTAAGCATCTATTTCTAAACTCTAACTTTTATGTATTATTACATAATACTATAACATAATATACAATGTCACTCTGAGGTTCTCGAAGAGTGACTGGAGAATTGTAAAGTCATGCTTCGAGTGCCCAGCATGACTGAGTTCCTAATGATGTTGCTATGACTTATGAAGGTAAGATTTAATTTCAGTAACCAACAAATGCAAATGAATAATTTATTTATATAAATTATTATTTTATGCGAAGGCAATAAAATATTTTAGCAATAATTAAAAAACAGGTATGTGTTTATTTCCTCTAATTGAATCTCTGTCAATTAATAAATTTTTAAGTTCACCTTCGAGGTATAAACCTTTTAATTTAATTGTGCCATCTGAATCCCATAATGTTATTTCACCATTATATACACCATTTTTATAATTAATCTCCGATTTTTTTTGTCCATTTTCGAACCACGAAGTATAAACGCCATGCTCCCTTCCGTCAACAAAATTTTCTTCATTCATTTTTTGTCCGTTTGGATACCATGTAATCCAAAGCCCTTGTTCGCTCCCATTTTTAATAATTCCTTGACGTTTTTTATTTCCATTTTCGAACCAAACAACCCAAAGTCCATCTTCGTAACCATTGTTATAATTACCTTCTTGTTCAACTTGCCCGTTTTCGTACCATGTTTGAAACTTTCCATCTTGCTTGCCTTCAGTATAAGTTTCTTGTTTTTCTTGTTTACCGTTTTCGTACCATGTTAACCATTTTCCATGCTCTTGACCATTTTTATATTTACCTTCTGTTTTTTTATTCCCATTCTCATACCATACAATCCAGTCACCATGAGCTAATCCATCTTTAAAAAATTTTTGTTCTTTCTTTTGCCCATTGTTATATAAAATAGTTTCTTGTCCATTTAATTTATCGTTAAAAAATGTTTCAGTATGCTTTAATTTACCATCGCTAAACCATTCCTTAACTACCCCACTTTTAAAGCCATTTTTATATGACTCTTCAATTATCACACTTCCTTTATCATCATATATTTTCTCAACTCCATCTTTTTTACCTTCATTATATTTTATTTCTAAAAGTTTTGTTCCATTTTCGTTAACAACAGTGTACAAACCATGAAGTTTACCTTTTTTATAAAAAATATTTTTAGTTATTCCTTCTATATTTTCTTGGCAGGGGCCTGTATATGGTATTGAGTCATTGTTTAAATACATTAAATTGTTTTTTTCGATTAATTGTGTGCAATCGCATGAATTTTTACAAGAATAAAACGAAAAAACAACCAACAAAGTTGCTAAAGCATAAAACGCTGATATGCTGTTAATATTAAATCTCATATAAAAGAAAAAAAGGCATTTCTAATCTTTTTGTTCCGGTTTATACGAACTAAAGTTCAGAAAGTTTAACTAAAAGTTGTTCTATTTTAGCCTTTATAATCGAAGGATTTGATGTGTAATTATTTACAATAATAGCGAAAGCAATTTCTTTTGATGATTTAGATTTTACATAACCAGCATAACTTCTAACGCCAGTCATATATCCACTTTTAGCATGTAAATTATTTTCGGCATAAGTACCTTTATACATACTAGTTAAGCTACCAGATTTTCCAGCAATTGGTAATGAATTATAAAAACTGTTATAGTTTTTACTCTCATTTTTCATGAATTTTAATACTTCAACTAATTGTTTTGATGAAACAGCATTAAATCGTGAAAGCCCACTCCCATCAAACATTAGTAACTTACCTGTTTTTTTTTGCCAAAAATTTGATACTGCTTTAATACCCGAATTATTGCTCCCCTCGCCATTTGCTTTTAATCCAATTTGACGCAATAAATGCTCGGCATATAAATTTATACTTTTAAGGTTAGTAAAATAAATTATATCTTTTAATGCTGGAGATTTTATAGAATATAAAACTTGAGTATTTAAACTATCGGTATAATTTGAAAACTCGAATTTTGATTCAATTGAATCGGTAACAATTATTCCACTTTTATTTAATTTTTGCATTAATAACATAGCAGTATAAATTGGTGGATTTGGAATTGACCCTTTTACTTCATAATTATCTTTATTTAATGGAAGTTTTCCTGTTACAACTCTATAATTATCGAATAAACCGCCATATATTATTGACTGGTCGCCAGAAATGTTACCTGATTTAACTACATTTTGTAAATTGATAAATGGAATATCAGGTTTCTCATTTATAATAAAAGTACTATCGCCCGATTTGCCGCCGGTTTTAAAATAAAGTTTATATTCATTATCGTAAATAGACAATGCCCAAGGTGATGCTCCATAATAATTTGCTACGTCGGCCAATATCCATGTTGATGGAGCAAAATTATCGCTATAATAAGTTGCATCACCTATAATTTTACCCTGCACTTTGTTAATTCCATTATTTTCGCATTCTTTTACAATCTGTTCAAAAAAATTCGAATAATTTGATTTAAAATTATTACTCATAAAACATGGGTCGCCACCACCTTTAATATAGATATTTCCATTTAATACATTATTAATAATTTTTCCACTATATGTAATATCGGTTTTAAAAGTATAATTTGGGCCAAAAATTTCGAGTGCAGCTGCAGTAGTAAATAATTTCATTGTAGATGCAGGCGATAGTAAAAGATTCGGATTAATTTCGCCAATAATTTCGTTAGTAGTTAAATCGATTGCATAAAAACTAATTGATGAGTTTTGTAATTCTGTATCAGAAATAAATTTATTAATATCATCTTTAAAATTATAAGTTATGTTTTGAGATTTACAATAACAATATGTAATAAATGTTATAAATATTAATAAAAATAATTTAAGTTTCATAAAAATAAAACGTACGGTTATTTGCTAAAATAGTAATTTAAAGATATTTTAGAGTAAGTTGGATTCATCGAAAAATTATATTTGAAATTTATTTTTGAATCAACAGATTCACCTGTGTTTGGATTATAAACACTATGATTGTGCTCTTCGGTATAATTTGCATAAAAAATTCTTATTCCAAATTCGCCACCAACACTAAAGTATTTATCGAAAAAATATTCGGTACCAAAACCAACTTGACCGCCTACTACATTTACTTTTTTAACTAAATCGTTTAATTCGCTATTTGCATTAGGGTTTGTGCTATCTTCAATTTTACCAGAAATAAACACTTTAGTAAAATTAATTGTAGTAAAAACACTCAATTTTTCAGACTCTTTAAAATAATATTGTAAACCTATTATTGGCATAATAGCTAATCCAGAATACTTATATTTCTCCTCATAGTTTACAATATCTTGAACATCGTAATCGTAACGCTTACCACTTTCTGTAAGACTAGTGCTTCCTGTTAATATTTGTATTCCAAAATTTGGTTTTATTTTATTTTTTTTAAATCCAAAACTTGCATTATTTATTTGTATGCCAGGGCTTACAGAAAACGAAAATTGAGAATAAATAGAGTTTGAAAATAATAATAACACAATAAAAATCGATAAATTCAGAAATGGAGTTTTCATAATAATGTTTTTTTTAATTGTTATTTGTAAATTTGTGTAAATTTAAAATATTTAATAATGTAAAGAATGAATTTCGAGAAGAAAAAATTATTTTTAAGTTTATTTTTTCCAAGTTTATTTGTTGGGTTATTATGGTTAATTAAAATTATTGAATTAACATTATGCAAAGATTTCTCGTCATTTGGGTTATATCCACATAAAATAAAGGGAATTATAGGTATTGTAACATCACCATTAATTCATGGAAATATAGATCACTTAATTGCTAATTCAATACCATTATTAGTGTTAGGCACATTTCTATTTTATTTTTATTCTAAAGTTTCGTATAAAATATTTTTTCTAATATATTTTATGACAGGTATTTGGGTCTGGTTTGGTGGGCGACCATCGTACCATATAGGTGCAAGTGGAATAGTGTATGGATTAGCAAGTTTTATATTTACAAGTGGTGTTATTCTTAAAAATATCAGATTATTGGCAATATCATTATTAGTAGTATTTTTATATGGTAGTATGTTTTGGGGAATTTTTCCTTTTGACCCTAAAATTTCGTGGGAATCGCATTTACTTGGATTAATTGCAGGAATAATTTTAGCAATTATTTATAAAAATGAAAGTTCGTTTTTAATAAATAACAAAGACGAGAATTCAGATGAAGAAGATGATAACACATCGTTAGACTGGCAAAATCCTGAATATAATGAGAATAAAGAGCAAAATTAAAAGCAACCATTTGACAGTTAAAAATGTCTAAAAAATAGTTTATTATTAAAATTTTTATAATTTTGATGTTATTAATTAAAAACAATAAATCATGAAAAAACTTTTACTCTTAGTTGGTTTTGCAACAACTTACTTGCTTTCTAATGCTCAGTATATTTCAAATAATGGTTTTGAAACATGGACGGCAAGTGATCCTACTGGCTGGAATAGTCCAAACTCAATAATTGCTGGTTTTGGTTCACCTCCAGTTGTAACAAAAGAAACGACTTTGGTACACACAGGTTTAAATGCTGCAAAACTCGAAACAAAAAATGTTTTTGGGTATGCAGTACCAGGTTTTATTACTGATGGCACAATAACCGTAAATACTTCGAGCACACCTCCTATTTCGGTTAATGGTGGAGTTCCTTTTGCTCAAAAACCTGCAACATTTAAAGGATATTACACTTATGCACCTGCTGCTGGTGATGAATGTTTTATTTCGGCAGCCTTACTTAAAAAAAATATAAATACTGGGCAATTTGATACTGTAGGTTATGCTCAATTTACTAATTTATCAGCCGTTTCCTCTTATACTTTATTTCAGGCAGATTTTACTTATAGTATGCCTGATTTTCCCGATACTATGCAAATTATTATCTCATCATCTAATCCAAATGCTGCAGTTGTTGGTAGTATTTTAAGAGTAGATGACCTTTATTTAGAGGGTGGTTCTTTAGGAGTTAGCAAGTATTATTTACAAAATAATATAAGCATATTCCCCAATCCTGCTACAGACTTATTAAATATTAATTTAAATTTTGCAAGTAAAAATGATATTAAAATATCGGTTTATAGCTTAATTGGTCAAAAAGTTAAAGAGGTTATTTTACCTAAAGGGACAGAAATTTGTAGTTTAAATATTAGAGATTTAAATAAAGGATTGTACTTTGTACAAATTCAATCGGGTAAAGATAAATTTACTCAAAAAATTTCTAAAGAATAATACTTTACTAATGTTTATAAATAATAAAAGCCTAAAATGAGGCTTTTATTATTTATACCTTAAAGTTTATCGAAAACTATAACAACAAACATTAAAATTAAATATAAGTGTGTAGAAACATTAGCCATTTTATATTGATAAGTTTCATCATTTGTAAAAAGTAATTTTATAAAACTTAAAATTAAAAATGTATTTAATATTATTAACGCTATAGTTTGAAATGAACCTGTTATTATTCCAAAAAGTGGAAAAGTTAATGTTAAAATAGAAGTTGCTAATATCCAAATAAAAATAACAAGTTTTAATTTATTATTATTTATATTATTTGTAATATTTTTAATATTAACCTTACCATAATCGTTTTTATATTTTAATAACAAAATCCAAAAGTGAGGTATTTGCCATAAAAACATAAATGTTGAAAAAAATATTATTTCGTGAGATAAATTTAATTCTGATGCAGACCAGCCTATAATTGGAGGTATTGCTCCAACTAATCCACCAGCAATTAAAGCAAATTGACTTTTATATTTTAAAGGAGTATAAATTAAATTGTAAATAATAACATTTAATAAGCCTAACAAAAAGCAAAATAAATTCAACTTTAATAATAACAAAGAACCTATTAAAAGCGAAAACACACTATAAATTATTGCATTATTTATGGTGATTAATTTTGCAGGTATTGGTCTGTTTTTAGTTCTTTTCATTAAAATATCCGATTTGTGCTCCTGAATTTGGTTAATAGCAGATGCAGCAGAAGAAAGAAAAAACACCCCAAAAAATAAAATTAATCCAGAATTAAAATCAACATTTTTAGAAATAAAATATCCGATAAGTGCAGAAATTGATACTGCAAATGAAAGCAAAGCTTTAGAGAGTTTTAAATATGAAATTATAATATTATTTGTCATCAGGAGTTTTTAAATACTCTATTATTTGTTTAATATCTTCATCTTTAAGCACATCTTTATATGATTTCATTGCTGGAGGAAAATCTTTTACAACATCTTTATTTGGGTCAATAATTGATGTTTTAATATACTCGTCATCGGCTTTAACTGTTCGTTCAGTGTTATCTGTTATAACAATTCTACTAGTACCATATAAATTTTTAAATGATGGGCCAACTATTTTACTGCCATCTAAAGAATGACAACCAGTACAAGCATTATCTTTAATAATTTGTAATCCTTTTAGTTCATCTTTTTTTGATTTCTTTTCTACAACAGAAACCCATTTATCAAAATCGGCTTGACTTATTACATTAACCTCAGAAGTCATATAAGAGTGACGAACTCCGCAATATTCTGCACAAAAAATATCGAAACGACCTAATTGAGTAGGTACAAACCACATAAAATCTGGTTCTCCCTTAACCATATCTTCTTTTATTCTAAAAGCAGGAATATAAATGCTATGAACTACATCTAATGAGATTAGTTTTAATTTAATAGGTTTATTTAATGGAACAACAAGTTTTTTTGATTCTTTGCCATTAGGATAAATAAAATTCCATTCCCACATTTTTCCAATTGTTGTTATTTGATATGCATCGCTTGGAGCCTCACGCATTGGCTTAAAAGCAATATATCCATAATAAAACATAAATAAAACAATAATTAAAGGAATAACAATCCAAGTTATTTCTAAAATTGGTTTTTCAACAATTTGTGTAGCAACTGGGTTTCTCTTTTTGTTGTACCTATATGAAAAATACAACATAGTTGTAGTTAACCCTATTAGAAAGAAAAACCCTATTCCCATTATAATATAAAAAGCTCTATTTGAGCCTTCTACAAAATTTGATGCATCTAAAAATATCATAATTTTTTATCTAAATAAATAATCAAAAAATAAAATAACAAATACTACAATTATTAGTAAAAACACCATACTAACCATTAGTTTAAAAACCAAGCTATCGTGTTTTATGTGCATAAAATATGCAATAACAATAGTCACTTTAACACTTGCTATTAACATTGCAACAGCAATAGTTAACGATTCCAAATCGAACCAAGTAACAAAAACCGTTAAAGCTGTTAGTGAAAGTAAAACTGCTAATATAATCGCATAAGTTTTATATGAAGTAATATGTTCTTTAGTTTGCGACATAAAAAATATTTTAAGATATTAAATACAATAAAGGAAATAGAAAAATCCAAATTAAATCGACTAAATGCCAATATAATCCACCATTTTCGAGTAATGCATTATTGCCTATATTTTGTTTACCTGATTTAACTTTAAAGAAAATAACAATTAACAGAATCATTCCAACAATTATATGAAAAGCATGTAAGCCTGTCATAAAAAAGTATAATCCAAAAAATAATAGCTCTCCCCTTTTAAGTGTAAGCATTAAATCGGAGCCTGGATAAAGATGATGTTCGAATTTTAAATTCCATTCAAAATATTTATTTACTAAAAACAAAAAAGCTAAAAATATTGTAACGCCTAATAATTTTAATGTTAATGATTTATTTCCAGTTTTAATTGCTGTAACCGACATTGCGACTGTCATACTGCTAACTAAAAGGATAATTGTGTTAATTGTTCCAATAAAAGTATTTAGTTGATTTGCAGCAATATGAAAATCGTTTGAGTATTTTGAGCGATAAACTGAATAAACAATAAACAAACCACCAAATAATAATAATTCGGTAAAAATAAATAACCACATTCCCATTTTTGATGCGGTATCGTCGCGATGTTCAATATGTACTGAATGATTCTCCATTTTAATTTATTTTTTATTTATATTCGTAAGGACCTTCAGTAATGATAGGTATTTCTTCAAAATTTTCGACAGTAGGAGGCGAAGGAATAGTCCATTCTAAAGTTTTTCCACCCCAAGGATTAGGGCCAGCAAGCTGACCTTTACGTGCTGCTTTAAAAAGATTATAAAGCATAATAATAAAACCAGTAGCTAAAATTAATGCTCCTACAAAAGATAAAACTTGGCCCCACTGAAATTGAGGTAAATAATCAAAATATCTACGTGGCATACCTTCCATACCAATTATAAATTGCGGAAAATATAATAATGTAAATCCAACAAAAATAAGCAAACACGAAAGATTTGCTAAATTTTTATTATACATTCTTCCATACATTTTAGGAAACCAATAGTGAAGTGCAGCTAAAAAGGCAAATCCCATTCCCCCAAATATTATATAATGAAAATGAGCAACAACAAATGCAGTATCGTGCACATGAATATCAGTTGCAAGCGAACCAAGTACTAATCCAGTTAAACCACCGATCATAAAATTAAAAATAAAAGCTAATGTAAAGTAAAATGGTGGTTCTAAGCTAATTGAGCCTTTGTACATTGTTGCTATCCAGTTAAAAACTTTTATTGCACTTGGAATGGCAACTATAAAAGTTAACAAACTAAAAAACCAACGAGCAGTTGTGCTCATTCCAGCTGTGTACATGTGATGCCCCCATACAAGATAACCTACGGCAGCAATTGCAATACTAGAAAAAGCAATGGCCTTATAACCATATATTCTGCGTTTTGTAAAAGTTGGAATTATTTCAGTAACAACACCCATCGCAGGTAATATCATAATATAAACAGCCGGGTGAGAATAAATCCAGAATAAATGTTGAAAGAGAATTGGGTCGCCACCTAAATTAGGATCAAAAAAGCCAATTTTAAACCAACGCTCAGCAATTATCATTAAAAGTGTAATACCAACAATTGGCGTTGCTAATACTTGAATCCATGCGGTTGCATAAAGTGACCATGGGAATAAAGGCACTTTAAACCATGTCATTCCTGGTGCTCTTAATCGGTGTATTGTTACAATAAAGTTTAATCCAGTTAAGATTGATGAGAATCCCAATACAAACGCAGCTAAAACGGCCGCTACAACATTAGTATTAGAATCGGTACTATAAGGAGCATAAAATGTCCAGCCTGTATCTGGAGCGCCTTTACCTAAAAACTGTGACGATAAAGCCAAAATAGCACCAGCAACATAAATATAAAAAGAAAATAAATTTAGTTTTGGAAATGAAACATCTCGAGCACCAATCATTATTGGTAAAAAAATATTCCCAAAAATAGCAGCTAATCCGGGAATTACGACTAAAAATATCATAATAACACCGTGCACTGTAAATACAGCATTATATGTTTGAGCATCAATAATATCTTGCCCAGGCCTTAGTAGCTCAACTCTCATAACACCCCCAAGCAAACCACCAACTACAAAGAAAATAAGAACTGCGTACATATACATCATACCAATTCTTTTATGATCGGTAGATGTAAGCCAACTCAGAATCCCTTTATATTTACTTCCGTTTTTTAAAAAACTTTTATCTATAGCAGATTGTTCCATATATAGCTTATTTATTTTTACGTTTTTTTGATTTAATAATTAAAATAACAAATAACAAAACAGCAAAGAAAATAATTATAGTTGCAGAAATTTTTGTTATTTGTAATGAGTACTTTTTACCTTGTTGGTCGTATGCAAAACAAAAGTCTAACACTTTATTTATTGTTGGTCTTGATAATCCTTTTTGAGCCTCAATTATTGCCATTTTAAAATCGAAAGGCAAATAAGTTAGCCCATATAAATACCTCGTAATCTTGCCTTTAGGACTTAATATTATTATTCCCGATGGATGGTTAAAATCTAATCCAGCAATTTTAACCTTATATCCGGCACTAGTTAATATTTTATTAATAGAAGCACTATCACCAGTTAAATAATGCCAATTTACACTTTGTCCTTTATTTAATTTTGTAATAAAATTTTGTTTTTTCATTACAGCAGCAGAAGGGTTATCGCGCCAATTAAAGCTAATTGTTATAATATTATAGTCTTTTCCAAGAATTAAATCGGAGTTTGCAATTAAATCGGAAACCCCTTCTTGTAAATTTGTGCAAATACCAGGGCAATCGAAATAAACAAAAGATAAAATAGTAGGTTTATCAATTAAAGAACCCAAAGATACGGGGACACTATCTTCGTTTAAAAATTTCAAATCGAGAGGAATTATTTGGTCTAAATGTTCATTAATACCAATTGTATCTTGACCAGAGCCCATTATTTGAGCATTTGCACATGTAAAAATGAAATACAACGACAAAAAAACAATAATATTTTTCATTATGTTATTTTTTAATTTTATAGCCAGATTTTTTTATTTTAAGTAATAACGAAATAATATAAAAAATTATTCCCCAAGAAACTATAACAGCTATCGAATATGCTAATATTAACCAAATTGGAGCTTTAGAACGGACATTCCACATAGCTCGATTATCTAATAATTTGTTTTGATTAGCAATAATAGAAGTTTTAATAATTGTATCAATTAATATTGCATCGGTGCCATCTGCATTAGCAATTGTTACTTTAAAATTGATATTCCCAATTTTATCACCAGGTAAATTTTTAGGATATTCAAATGTTGAAAGTCCATTATTATCAGATGTTTTTGATTCATCAATTTGTAACCAACCAAAATATCTTTTCACAAAAACGGAAACTTTATTTCCTTTAACAGGTAAAAATTCATTTTTCTTTTCGCTTAATTTAATGTTAATTAAATGATTGTTTTCGTTAAAAATAAATTTGCCATAAATTTCATTAACATTATTTTTATTTGAATCAATTTTATTAACAACTTGCACATAATCTTTATTAAAAGAACGAATATAACTTATAACATTCCAAACATCTTCAGATTTAAGTATGGCTTTAAATGATGGCATTGGAGCTTTACCTTCGGTAATTTTATAAAACATTTCTCCATCGGAATTTGCCTGATACTCTTTTGATGCAGGATCTTTTGGTGTGGGAATTATATTACTATGGTCGTTTTTTCCAGGATGCCCATGACAAGAAACGCATGTTTTATTAAAAATTTCTTGACCAAGTTTTACACTTTCGTCATTAAATTTTGAAGGTGCCAATAATTCTTTTTTATCGTCGGGTACAACCCAATTTGTTTGTGCAAAAGAATTTATTGTAAATATTATTAAAACAAAAGTAAAAATATAATTATGCTTCATGACTATGATTTTTATTTGTTTGTTCGTCAATAGTTTCCTGAATAGGAATTAAAGGGAACACTTTAGAAAGAACAGTAACTATCATTAAAACTAATATAAAAGATACAAGAGTTATACATATTTCGGTAAAAGTTGGTTGATAAAACGTATAACTATTAGGAACATTTTGAATTGGCAAAAATGGATGTTCTTGTGTAGGAACAACAATTAAATATCGTTTTAACCAAGCACCAACAAAAACAAATAACCCAACAATTAATAATGGTGTAGGTTTTCTAAATTTTTTAATTAGTAGCAAAAATATTGGAATTACTAAACCTGCAAGCTGAACAAACCAAAACATTACCGCATGAGAACCAGAAAACAATGAGTATATTGTTATTGCTTCGTGTTTTGGTAATTTATATCCAGGAACTAAAAATTCATTTATGTTAAAATAAAGATATACTAATGAAACCAACACAAGTAATTTACCAATCTTATCGAAATGAACATCTTTGATGTAATTTTCTAAATGATATATTTTTCTAAAAATAAACATTGCAATAATTACAGAAGCTACACCTGTAACAAAAGCACCAGTTACGAAATAAGGTCCAAAAATAGTAGAGTTCCACCCAGCCCTTGGGGTTACTGCAAATAGCCATGAAGTAACAGTATGAATTGCTAATGCAACGGGAATAACTAAAATTAATAAAATTCTAATAGCTTTTTGTAAAATTTGGTTTTGTTCTTTAGAGTTTATCCAATTTAACGACAATAACTTATATATAAATTTTTGCCATTTGGGTAAATCTGTTCTATTGTTATTAGCAATTGCTAAATCGGGAATTAATGGAATATAAAAAAGCAATAAACTTATCATTACATATGTTGTAACAACAGTTACATCCCATAAAATTGGAGATTGAAAGCGACCATATAAAAATACATTTATTAATCGTTCGGGGCGTCCCATATCAGAAACAATTACTAAGCCAGCAACGGCGGCAAATGCAAATGCAATAATTTCTGCCATTCGAGTAATTGGAGTTATCCATTTTTGTCCAGTTAAGCCTAAAACAGAACTAATTAACATTCCAACTAAACTTGATGCAACAAAGAACACAAAATTGGATATATACATTCCCCACGAAACGTAATCTCTTAATCCAGTTACTCCCAACCCAGTAGTTAATTGCTTGTAATACTGAGTTAAGCATAGTATTAATGAGATTGTTAAAAAAGTCATCCAAATATAAAATCCTTTACTTAATTTAATAGATTTCAATAAATCATGAACTATACTATTTTTAATTTTTTCATCCATTTTAATTTCAATTATTATGTTGGATTATTTTCTTTATTATCAGCATCGGGAAAAGGGAAAAGTCGATTTTTGGGAGGGAGGTAATATACTCTTGGTTCTTGACCTAATTCTTCCATCAACCTAAATGCAGCATTGTCTTTTAAAAGCGTACTTAGTCTAACAGTTTCTTTTGTTGTGCCATTTGTTACCGCATCTTCGTTTTTATCGCCAAAGTAATAAACTCCATTTGGGCAGTTAGAAACGCAGTAAGGCAATTCATTCTTTCTTAATCTATCGGCACTAAACAAGCATTTTGTAATTGTTCCTCTTTTTTGAGGTACGTTAAGTTCAACATCATAAGGTTGATTTTCATATTTTTCTTTATCTTTTGGGTCGAACCAATGAAAAGTTCGAGCCGAATATGGACATGCGGCAATACAGAAACGACAACCAATACAACGTTCATTATCAATTAAAACTATTCCGTCATTTCTTTTAAAAGTAGCATCAACAGGACAAACCGAAACGCAAGGAGGATTATCGCAATGCATGCAAGGTTTTGGCATAAAATAAGGTGCAGTTTCTTCTGAGTCTTGCATTTGCAATGTGTTAATATGATATTGTTCTGGACGAAGTTTATGAGCAGTTTGACATGCATTAACACATTTTCTAGCGTTTCTGCACTTTGATAAATCTATTACCATTACCCAACTTTTTCCAGGAATACCTTCTCTACCCCTTTCTATAAAACTTTCTGAAGAATTATTAATTTCATTTATTTCGCCATTTTCAAATTCAACTACCTTATTGTCAACAGTTAATAGTTTTATTTTTTTGCCAGTTTTTAAATCTTCATATTTGCTACCAAAATACATTGCTAAAGCACCGCTAGCACCTGCTGCACCAATAATTCCAAGTGTTTTAAGAAATTCTCGACGCTTGTTATTTTTAGTTTCGTTACTTTCTTCCATTTATTTTAATTATTAAAACATTGCAAAATTAATAATTTTGGTATAAGACTACCAAAATTATTTCAATTTTTTTTTATTTTTCCCAAATCATAGATGCAGAACCAAGTACTGCAGCATTTTTATTTAGCAACTTAGATTTAATAATTTTAGTTTTATTTTTAAAAATTGGCAATAAATTAATTTCCATAGCTTTTTTTGTTGGAGTTATTAATAAACTACCTGCATTGCTAATTCCGCCAAATAATATAATTGCTTGGGGATTAGTAATTAAAACTGCATCGGCCAATTTAGTTCCTAAAATTTCTCCAGTTAAATTATAAACTTCAATTGCAGTTTTATCTTTTTTAATAGCAGCTTGGTATATTAACTTAGGAGTTAATTCTTGAATTTTATAATCATTAAGTATTGATTTTTTATTTTTCTTTAATAGTTCAATTGCAGTTAATTTAATCCCATTTGCCGACACATAAGCCTCTAAGCAACCTTTTCGCCCACAACCACACAATCGTCCATTAGGGATATGTAATACATGTCCAAATTCGCCTGCAAATCCATCATGTCCGTATATCAATTTTCCATTTGAAACAAAGCCACTTCCCAAACCAGTTCCAAGTGTAATAAAAATAAAATCTGTTAAGTTTTTTGCTGCTCCAAACATCATTTCGCCAAGAGTTGCGGCATTTGCATCGTTATTTAAATAAGTTGGAAGTTTAAAATAATTTTCAAATATTTTTGTTAAATGCACTTTGTTTTTCCATTTTAAATTTGGAGCAAATTCAACACAACCAGTATTATAATTTCCATTTGGTGCACCAATTCCAATGCCTTTTAGTTTTTCGTTTTTATTAAGTTTTAATTTTATTTCAAGCCATTTATTAAAAATAGCTTTTGCTAAATCGTTAGGGGTTAAAAAGTCTTTGGTTTTAAAAGAATTTTGAAAAAATATATTTCCTTCTTTATCAACTAATCCGAATACAGTGTTTGTCCCTCCAATATCAATCCCCAATGCAAGTTCCTTTACCATTTTATTATATTTTTTAATTTGTTATAAATTTATATTTTAAATTTTCATTAATTTCTTCTTTGTTTGAACTAATATTACAATGAATTATGTATGTTTCTTTAGGTAACATATCAAAATAATTATCGCTAAAAACACTTTCGTCGCCATTGTAACTTAAACATAATCCCTTAATCAAATATTCATTTTGCAATACAATATCAAAACCTTTTGTACCAATTCTAATACTTTCATTAATAGGCATTTTTTTTAACTTTAATTTTTTAGATTTATTAAAATAATATATTGCTTTTCGTTGCTTATTGTTATTTAAATAACTAGCAGTAAAGACAACAGAATTAATAATAGAATTATTAACTAATTCAGATTGCTTTATTTTAAAAATCATATTTGACGATTGCGGTAAAATATCAACATTTAACTCTTTGCTAAAAAGCACTTTACCATCAAAAGAAAACAAATTTAGTAATATGTTATTATTTGTTGTTTTTAATAAATCTGAAATTGCATAAATAAAAACAGAATCATTTTTCGCCTCAATTGATAAAATTTGATTTTGATATGCCTCCTTAACAAAGTATTGCATGGCTTTCCAACGACCATAAAAATCGATACCCGACCAAGAAATAGATGGCCAGCAATCGTTAAATTGCCAGTATAAACTACCCATGCAAAATGGTTTATTACGACGATGTGCTTCAATTGCAGTTTTAATCCCATTAGCTTGTGTAAGTTCACTTTTATATATTAGATCATTAAAATCATTAGGTTTTGAATATTCTCTTTCGATATAAGTTTTAATTGTTTCAAATCCTGCATAATGTTTTTGATGCGATTTTAATGTTAAAGAATTAATATCTAATTCTGTTGTATCACAAAATTCTTTAATAGTTTTTAGTTCGGGAAATCCCTGAAAACCATATTCAGACATAAATCGTCCAACTTTTATATTATAATTTTGGAATGGCTCCATTCCCCACCAAATACCCCAATAATGACAATCTCCATGAGTTAAACTCTCCTTTTTTCCCCATCCATATTCGGGTGATGTTGTCCAGTAAAATCTACTACTATCGTAATCTGTTATAACTTTATGCAAAACTATATTAAATAAATTATCATAATCGTTCCATATTTTAATTGAATCTGCATTTGAATAATTGTATTGTTTTTGCCAGCCCCAGTTATGCCAGCCTTCATCAATTTCGTTGTTGCCACACCACATTGCAATTGAAGGATGGTTTCTTAATCTTATAACATTATCTACAACTTCTTGTTTTACATTTTCAATAAAGTTATAATCACCAGGATACATTGCACATGCAAACATTAAATCTTGCCAAATTAAAATTCCATTTTTGTCGCATAAATCATAAAATTTATCATTTTCGTATATTCCTCCACCCCATACTCTAAGCATATTAAAATTAGATATAACAGCATCATTAATAATTTTGGAATATACAGTATCATTATTTTTTGATGTAAAATAATTTGCAGGGACATAATTAGCTCCTTTAGCAAAAACAGGAATTCCATTTAATTTAAAATAAAAACCTTTTCCTAACGTATCTTTTTGTTGAACTACTTCAATTTTTCTAATTCCGACATTAATTTTTTTATTTTTAATTTGCTTATAATTATCAGAAATATAAAATGTTAATTGATATAAAGAAGGTTCACCCATGCCATTACACCACCACAATTTTGGATTATCAATAATAAAATTAGCTTTTATTTTTTGTTTTCCTTTATTAATGTGTAATTTGTTATAATAATATATTTTATTGGTGTTATTATCAATTATTTGAAAATTTAATTCGTGGTTTTCAGTTGAAGTAATTTCAATAACATTTAATAATTTTGCCTGTTTTGAACTAACTTGCTCTAAAACAATGTGCACATTATCTATTTTAAAATTATTCCATGCAATTAATTTTACAGGTCGCCAAATGGCACATCCTGTATATTTTGGTGCAAAATCCCAACCAAATTGATACTGAGCTTTACGCACAAAAACTCTTTCTTCGCTTGATAAAACATATTTAAGTTTAAACGCTTCAGATTTAGCAAATTTAGAAACTGGTAAAAATTCGATTTTTATTTCATTTACGCCATATTTTAAAAGGTGTTTAATTTCTTTATTCCAATTTCTAAACATGTTGTTAGTCGAAAAAACTAATGAATCATTTACCCATACATTTGAATATGTATCTAAACCTTCAAATTCTAATTCAATATGTTGGTTTAATAATAGTTCACTTGAAATATTTAATGTGTTTTTATAATACCACACTGAATCTGCAACCCATTGAATTTCATGTTCATTATTTCCATAAAAAGGATTTTCTATTAATCCGTTATTTTGCAAATCGGAATAAATACTTCCGGGAACTGAAGCTTTAAAAAAGTTATTGCTACTAGCTAAAGAAAATGTCCAGCCAGTAGAAATATCAATAACAGTATCTTTTTGTGCGAATACAAAATGTGATAAAAAAAACAATAATATAAAAAACAACTTTTTCAATTTGTTATTTCTTTTAAAGTATCAACAAAGTCTTTTATTATTGAAATATCGGTTCCTAAAATTTCAGATTCAATAAAAGTTGATTTTGGGTTATTCATTTCACTTTTTAAAATTGTTCGTGCAGATGTATGAAATTCATTAGCACCGGTATTTCTTTTTAATTTTAATACATTTTCTTTTCTTACTCCACCGCCAGGCATAATAATTATTCTACCATTAGCTTGCTTTATAATATCGGCTATTAGCTCAATTCCATCGATTGCTGTTGGTTTTTGCCCAGAGGTTAATATTCTATCAAAACCACATGAAATTATATCTTCTAATGCTTTTTTAGGGTTTGATGTTCTATCAAAAGCTCTGTGAAAAGTTACTGATAATGGTTTAGCAATATCAACTAATATTTTACAACGATTAGTATCGACAGTACCGTTAGAATTTAAAATACCAAAAACAACTCCATTTGCTCCAATTTTTTTACAATATTCAATATCGGCCTGCATTACAGCAAATTCATTTTTTGAATATAAAAAGTCACCACCTCGCGGGCGAATCATAACAAATAACTTTATATGCAGTTTTTTTCTCGCAATTAAAATCGTTCCTATGCTAGGTGTAGTTCCTCCTTCTGTTGAATTATCGCATAATTCAACTCTTTGGACTCCTCCCATTTGAGCATTAATTGCACCTTCTGCAGAAAAAACTACAACTTCTGTTAATGCATTTATTTTTTTTTCGATCATTTTAAATTTTTAACTAATTGTTCGCCAACTCCAATTTTATAACCTTTCGAAAAATATGTTAAATTACCATAAGCATTGCCCATAATAATGATTGGCAAATCATTTTCTAATGTTATGTTTTTTTGTTTTGATATTTCTTTTAGCAATTCCTCATTGTTGTCAATAAAAAATTTACTTTGTGCAGGTAAACCTTGAAAAATATCTGAATTAAAATTATCAATATTTTTAGGTTTAATAAGAAATATTAAAGGATAGTTCCATTTTTCGAAATTGTTTTTTACTGATTTTAAATCAACCATTACATGCTTGGTGGGTTCTTTATCAGGATCAATAAAAATAAGGACAAATGGTTTATTATTTATTTGCTCTGATAATTTTACATTTTGTTTTGTAGAACAATTTTCAAGTAAAAAATTTTCGGAATTTATTTTACCCCATGGTTTTTCTTCTATTTTAGATTCACGAACTTTTACTTCAATTTCTTTGGTTTCGCCAGTTTTTACTTCAAAATAAAGCATTCTACTTAAAACAGTCCCGTTTTGCTGACGACTGCCAGTTACAAGCAAATATTTTCCTGCAGGAACCTCAATTTGTTTTGAAAATGAACTTAATGTTTTTTCTTCTTCAAATTGCAAGGTGCGATAAACGCCATTTTTAAATAATGCTATTGCAAAATGAATATAATATTTAGGATCAAAACTCGAAAGGTTTTTAAATGTAATAAAACCTCTATTTTCACTTATTATAAGCTTGGAATCAAAAAACACATTCTCCCAATTGTTATTATTCCAATATTGAGGAATTAACGTTTCTGGTTGTAACCGAGCAGCAAATCCATTTGCACGACACATTGCAACAAAGAAAATATCGCGTGATTTTGCATCTGCAACCTTTAATTCGTATACACCAACAGGAGTTAGTGGATTTCGAGATAATGCATTTGCTTCATTATTTATTGTGATTTTTTTTATTATATTTTCTTTAATGACAATAGGAGAAATATTTAAATTATAATCTTCAACCAATGAAAAAAAGTTAAGATTGTATAGTTCTTTGCACGATACCATCATTTCATTTGCAACTCTTCCGCAAAGAACATATTTTGTCCAAATTTCTTCGTGTCCCTTATATTTTTCTGAATATTTTAATGCATTATTTAAATAATCTGAAAGTATTGAAGCTTTTGTATCACGTAAATCTTTATCTGTAACAACAGATAGAAGTTTAAGCGCGTAAGGTCTTAAATTAGCTTTTGTTTTTGCAAGAAAAGAAGTAATTTCTTTCCAGTTTCCAAAACTTTTTGTAACATAAAGCACAGTACTATCAATATTTAAATTTAACGATTCAGCAAAAATAGATGCCCAAACAGAATCTTTAAAAGTTGACATGTATTTAAACCTTATTTTATCTTCATTTGCCAACTTTTTATCATTTTCAGACCTTCCTTCATTACTTGCTTTTATTAGTTCCCGTTCAATTGGAGGTACTAAATCAAATTCTTCAACTTTATCGATATAATTTTTATTACTTATAACAATATGCAGCGTATCGATAGATTCGACTGATATTTTTTGATATCCGAAATTATCATTTTTATTTGCCCAAACAAGAATATCTCCTAAGCCCATTTTTATAGTTGTAGTTCCATTATTATTTGTGTATGTTGTTGCGATAGGAAAAAATTCCGAATAATTATATAATTGAAATTCAACTTTTGCATTCTCCACAGGATTTAATTTTTCGTCAATAACTTTTACTGTAATTAGTTTTGCAGGGGCATAATTTTCGATTAAATTTAATTCCGAAAATGTTTCATTTTTATTAACATAAGGCTCTGTTCCATTATACCAACCGAAAGCACGTGTATGAACAAGCATTGTACGCAATGCAGGAGCAGCAAACCAACCCATATTTAAATTTGGCTCTGGTTCACAAGCACCTAAGAAATACCATTTTCCATCTATCCAAACTTCAACCCAAGCGTGATTATCGTCGGAATGAGCCCAACGTGGAGTATAAACTTGTCTTGCAGGAATCCCAACCATTCTTAATGCAGAAACAGTAAATGTAGATTCTTCGCCACAACGTCCAAAAGAATAACGCATAGAACTTAGCGGAGAGCTTGTTCTTTCGTCGGATCCTTTATAAGTAACTTTTTCGTGACACCAATGGTTTACTTCTAACGCTGCTTTGTACATTGACAATCCATTAATGCGATTTTTTAACTCGTTATAACACTCTATTCTAAATGAATCAAGATTTTCGTTATTTACTCTAATTGGAAGCACAAAATGAAGAAAAACACTTTCAGGAACTGTCTTTCCCCATGTCATTTCATCTCTAGCTTTTAGTGTTATTTTTATATTATCAAGAAAAAAAGAGCCAGAATAATTAGCTAAATCGCTTAGTGGCATAAATGCATATAAAAATTTCATTGCTTGAAATTCATCTTTAGACAAATCACTTTTAAAAATTTCAAACAATTTAAAGTTGCGAGATTTTGCAAGTTCTCGTTGTATTGCAAATTGTTTACTAATATGCAACAACTGTAATGAATCTGTAATTAGCGGATAATTTGTTGTTTCATTTTCAAAAATTGCTTTTGAATAATTTATGCCCAATTTATCTAACAATTTGAAGTGTTTTGTTAGTCTTATTTTAAAGTCATCCCAGTTTCTATTTTCTTTTGGTGACCATAAAACCTCAGATAATGCGCATATTCTTGGAAATATCATATATTCAATTTGTCTAAAATTGGGCATATATTCAGTCCACACATTTCCTTGTGCACCTAAAATATATTTTTGTTCTTCAATTGATAATTCAGAAGGTGTAGGCTCATAAGAATAAACTTTTTCTACAGTTGTAAATCCACCGATTGCCAATGGTTCGGTTTTAGAATTTCCTTGATAATGATCGAAATAGCAATGCGAACCAGGAGTCATTACTACATAATGTTTTTGTTTAGCAGCATCAATTCCGCCTTGTATACCTCTCCACGACATTACCGCAGCATTTGGCGCTAAACCACCATCTAAAATTTCGTCCCAACCTATTATTTTTTTTCCTTTAGAATTTACAAATTTTTCAATTTGTTTAATAAAATAACTTTGCAATTCATTTTCGTCTTTTAAGCCCTCACGGTTAATAACATTTTGACAATTAACACAATTTTTCCACCTAGTTTTTGGACACTCATCACCACCAATATGAATATATTCTCCAGGAAATAAATCTATAACTTCGTTTAAAATATCAGTTAAAAAATTAATTGTAGGATCTTTTGCACAAAATACATCATCAAAAACTCCCCATAATTTTGCTGGTTCAAATTTTCCATCAGTACAAGAATACTCCGGGTATGCTGATAATGCAGCTAAGGCATGACCAGGCATTTCAATTTCAGGAACAATAGTTACATGTCTTTTACTGGCATATTCAACTACGTCTTTAATTTCTTGTTGGGTATAATATCCACCATAACGAATTGTATCGAATACTTGATTAGTTTCGGAATACAATCCAACTAATGTGCCGTTTCTATAACCTCCAATTTGAGTTAATTTAGGATATTTTTTTATTTCAATTCTCCAACCCTGGTCATCGGTTAAATGCCAATGAAAAACATTCATTTTATAAAATGAAATGTAATCGATATATTTCTTTACTGAATCAGTTGTAACAAAATGTCGTGATACATCGAGGTGCATTCCACGCCATGAATATCTAGGATAATCTATAATTTTACAACAAGGTATTTCTATATTTCCAGTGCTATTTGTTTTTAACAATTGTTGAATTGTTTGAAATGCATAAAAAACGCCATCCTCGCTACCATTAATTTCAATTTTATCGTTAAATACGTTAATTTCGTAGTATCCAACAGGCTTGTTTTTTAAATATTTAATAATTATTGCGTTATTTGTTATATTTTTTAGTTTTACATTTTTAATTTCAAATCCATAATTTATTTTTAAAAAATCATTAAACAGAAGTATGGAATTATCAATAAATTCGGAATCTCTATTTACCTCAGTTATTGAAGATAATGTAAATTTACCTTCTTGTGTAACAGAAAATACTGGATTTGGTATTACATTAATGTTTTGAGTATAAATCTCAAAACAATTTAAAATTAAAAAAGCTAATAATAAAATTCTCATTTTTAAATAACAATTTTAATGACTAATAGATTTTGTTTGATTAAAATCAATACCTTGTTTTTTAAGAATTCCCGATACTTTAAAAGCATAAAATGCAAGATAAGCAAAACATGCAACGCCAACTAAATAGCTCCATCTAATACCTAAAATATTATCAGCAGAAACAAAACCTTGAATTAAACTTATTACTCCGCCACCCATTATCATCATTATTAAAAAGCTTGAGCCAGTATTTGTATGTTTTCCCAATCCTGCAATAGCTAATGTAAAAATACAAGGCCATAATGTACTGCAAAACAATCCAACACTAATAAAAGCATAAACGCTTACAATTCCATTACTTAACATACCAACAAATAAAGCAGTTATTCCTAATAACGAGAACAATAATAACTGACGTGCTGGGTTTCCTTTGCTTAAAATATCGGCTATAATTAGTGCAACAATTACAAAAGCATAAATATAAAATGGAGTAACATCATGATTCGCAATTTTATTAACAATAAGAAAAACACCAAAAGCAATATAAGGCATAACAAATCTCAAAATATCTTTAAAACTCCCTTTAATATTAAAAGCACCAACAGATGAAGTCCATCGTCCAATCATTAAACTAGCCCAGAATAATGAAATAAATGGTGCAATTTTGTCGGTTGTTAAGCCAATATGTTGTTTCATAAATTCGGGCAAATTACTTGCAGTAGAAACTTCAACACCAACATAAACAAATATTCCAATCATTCCTAAAACTAATTGAGGGTATTTTAAAGCAGATTTTCTATCATTAATATTTTCAGTTTTAATATTTGAATCATCATTAATTGAAGGTAATTTATTTGGTATAGATGAAAATTTAAAAACAATTGCTACAATAATAAACGCAGCACCTAAAATTAGATATGGAATTTTAATGCTTGATATATCGGCAACTTTAACGCCTGATGTAGCAACAGTTCCGAAAATAGCAAAACTAACTAATAATGGTCCAATGGTTGTGCCAAAATTATTTACACCACCGGCAAGACTTAGTCTTTGCGAACCTTTTTTAGGGTCGCCCATATTAATGGCTAGAGGATTTGCTGCAATTTGTTGTAACGAAAAACCTAATCCTACAATAAATAATCCTGAAATCATTAATGGGAATGATGAAGTTTGTGCAGCAGGATAAAATAACAACGTGCCAATAGCAGAAATAACTAAACCTAAAGAAATACCATTTTTATAACCAATTCTGTTTAAAATATCACCTTTTGAAGATTTAGAAACTAAAAAATAAATTAACGAACCAACAGTATACGAAACATAAAACGCAAACGAAACCATTTGCGATTGCCATTGTAACAAGTGTAATTTTTCTTTAAAAACAGGAATTAATATATCATTACTAGCAGCAACAAATCCCCAGAAAAAGAATACTGATATTAAAGTAATTAATGTAGAAGTTTTATTTGAGTTTTCCATAAATTAACTTGATTTTTTAAATGATAATTTTTTTAATGAAAAATACTGATATACTTGAACTAAAATAATTCCAGTTAAAATTAACGCACAGCCAGAAAGAGCCCTTAAACTCATTTGTTCATTTAAAATAAGCCAACCACCAATTGCTGCAAAAAGCGATTCGGCAGATAATATTAATGATGCAGACGCAGGATGAGCATGTTTCTGTCCAACAACTTGCAAAGTAAATGCAACACCAACTGATAATACACCTCCATATAATAATGGTCCCCAGGCAAGCATTATTGAATTAATATTTATTGTTTCAAAAGATAAAGAAGTAATTAAGCTAAGAATGCCACACACTAAAAATTGTTGCAATGCAAGAAAAATAGGATTAATTTGTTTTGATAAGTGTCCCACAAGTAATACATGAACAGCCCATAATATTGCACTAATAGAAACCCAAATATCGCCAACAGAAATTGTAAAACCTTCTTTAACACTTAATAAATACAATCCAGCAATTGCCATTGTGGCAGCAGGCCAAATAATTTTTGGAACCAATTGCTTTAGTATTATTCCAAAAATTGGAACAAATATCACATATAAACCTGTTATAAAGCCCGCATTTCCAGCAGTTGTAGTTACCATTCCTATTTGTTGAGCAGATGAAGCTAAAAAAAGAATTGCTCCTAACAATATGCCAAACAAATACGTGTTTTTATTTTTAAAATTTTCTAAATTGTTTTGTTTTGGTTTCATTAAAATAACAATGGGTAGTAAAATAATGCTTCCCATAATAAATCGTATGCCATTAAATAGAAATGGCCCAATATATTCCATTCCAACTTTTTGAGCAACAAACGCAAAGCCCCAAATAATGGCAGCTACAGTGAGCAATAATGACGATATAAGATGCTTGTTATTCAAAAATTATTTTTTAATTATTTTATACAAAACTGCTCCTTTTGAAGAATCTATTCGAATAAAATATATTCCAGCAACAAGTTTTTTTGTATCAAATACAATATTGTTATTATTTGACCCTTGTTGAATAGTTTTTATTTGAAGCATTTGACCGTCAATTTTATCAAGTTCAATAAAATAAGTTCCTATTATTTTTTCTGGAAATTTAACATTAACAACATCTAAAATAGGATTAGGAAAAATAGAAATTTCTGAAAGTAAAACATCACTGCATAAACCTGTCGATAATACTGTAATAGTATCAATTAAAGTGTCAGATAAGCAACCATCAGATGCTATTAACTTAACAGGATAAATACCAGGCAAAGAGTAATTATGATTTGGACTTTGTGAATTATCAATGTAACCGTCGCCAAAAAACCATTGAAAAGATGTTGCATTTATAGATTCGTTAGTAAATTGAATTTCGGAACCATTATCAACCCATGAAAAATTTGCAATAGGATTATAAACATTAATATTCCATGTAGATAAGCTATCAAATACTGTTGAATCTGCAATTTGTTGCAAGTAATGTGCAATTTGAGGTGTAAGGGAGGAAATAAAACTTAATCCAGCAGAATGTTTTTGAAAAATTGTTGAATAAAAAACACAAGCTGTTAAATAAGTTCCAGCTATTGTTGGGTGACTATAATCTGATTGCCATAATTCAATTGTTGAATCTAATCCTCTAGATTTTTTCCATGCCATTCCAACAGGAGCAACAGCACACTCGAACATGTCGCCCATTTCTAAATAACTTTGTCTTAAACGTTCGCCCATACCTTCGAAAGTGCAAACTGGGGGATATGAGGCACAATTTGAAATATCGCCATATTTTCTTCCCCACGTCATGTAAAAAACTGTTTGAGTACAAAAATTATTTTCGTGAATTAAACTATCTAAAATGTAAGCATAAGGATAAACATCAGTTTGAACTTGTGAAGGTGGGAATGATGGCAATTGGCTTTGTTCTTGTAATACAATAAAGTCCCATTGGTCTGAATTAATTTTAGATAATGTTGTGGAATTTGTTGTGTGCATTTGAAATGCATATCCACCCGGCGTATTTGAGTCGGTAATAACCGTATCATTACTTGATAAAGCAAGATTTTTAAAAGTGTTAGGAAGGTCGTTAACTTGAGTATAACTATTTCCCAAAAAAAGTATTTTTTTTACTTGACCTTTTGCAAAAACAAAAAAAGAAAAAAACAAAAAAATCAAAAAATATTTCATAATTATTTTTCAGAAATACAGATAAACTTTGCGGAAATTAAAGAGCCAGAGGCTATTTTATCAAGTTTTTCCTCAACAATAAAAGGTTGCTTTGTAGTTAACAATCTTAAATTACTAATTGAACAAGACTTTAATTCTTCAACCATTGGGCAACCAAAAAGCATACAGCTTAATTTTTGCTCATATATAATGTTATTCATAATATTAATGTTTATTTGTACATGTTGTTAATTAAAAAATATTTCATCGATAAAGAAAAATGCAGGATTACCAGCACCAGGATGCCATTCTGGCAAATTACCAGGCTTGTGAACTACAACCTTTATATATTTAGCATTTAACTTATTAATTTCGAATACAAAATCTTTTTTTATAGCACCCCATTTATTTCGAGGAATATCATTTTTTACAACAGAAACTTGTTTAAAATTTTTTCCATTTATTGAAATCCAAAACTCAACTTCGGTTGGAAATAATATCCATGGACCAATATCTTGCAAAAAGCTTGCACCAATTTTCGATAATGTTTTTATTTTACCTAAATCAATTATTGCTATTAAATCGGTATCTTGATATCCTTGCCAATCGCCTGTTTTAAAATCTAAACCACCTCTTATTCCATCAATTAAGGCAATATTGCCCCCTGCTGAATATTGTGGATTGTATTGCGATAAAATTTCAATTTTAACTCCGTCCTGAATTTTATTTAACGTGCCAGTCATTATTTTGCTTTTATTTCCATTTGCATCAATAGCGATAGCATTAATTGTAGTAGTTTTATCAATTTCAAAAGGCAACATATATTCTGTAGAATTTTCTGTAGGTTCAGTATCATCAAGAGTATAAAATATTTTACAATTAGTTTTAACATCGTGCAAATTTATAATAGTTTTTTTGTTAAATGCACGTTTACCACTTTGAATAAAAGGCACAGGTATTATATTATCGTCATTAATTGTAGATATTGGACAATTTTCATCAGCTATACACCATTTATTTGAAGGCTTTGCTCCCATCTCAAAAACTAATTCACCACCAGAAATTATATCTGAATGTTTAATAAATGATTTGTTATACTCTTTACCATTAAGTTTAGCTGATTGAATATAAAAATTATTTTTTGAAATATTTTTTGCAATTATTTTAAAGATTTTCCCATTTTTGAAATTAATTTCTGACTTTGAAAAAATAGGTGTTCCAATAATATAAATATTTGACCCAGGGGTTACAGGATAAAAACCTAATGCTGAAAACACGTACCACGCCGACATTTGTCCACAATCTTCGTTTCCAATTAATCCGTCAGGTGAGTTTTTATAGAAATCAGTTTGTATTTTATGAACTATTTCTTGAGTTTTAAAAGGTTTTCCGACAAAATTATAAAGGTACGCAATGTGATGACTAGGCTCATTACCATGAGCATATTGTCCAATTAAACCTGTAATATCGGCTTGCTCGCGACCAGAAGTTTTTTTATCGGCTAAAAATAGACTGTCGAGTTTGTTGGAAAAATTAGTTTTACTACCATGTAAATTTATTAAACCATTAATATCTTGAGGCGCATAAAAGCTATATTGCCAAGAGTTAGCTTCTGTATAATTAAAATTCACTTCGTTAGGTTTAAATGGCGAAAACCATGTTCCATTCATTTTGGCACGCATAAAACCAGTAGAATCATCGAAAACATTTTTGTAAAATTGTGCTCTTTCAATAAAAATCTTATAATCGTCGATTTTATTTAACGATTTTGCCATCATGGCTATACACCAATCGTCGTAAGCATATTCGAGAGTTTTTGAAACGCTTTCACCCTCATCGGTTGCCAAAACACAACCATTTTTAAAATAAGATATTAATCCTGCATTTTGTTGATTGGCACTTGTTTTCATGGCTTCAAAAGCAATATTTGCATCAAACCCTTTAATTCCTTTTGCCCAGGCATCGTATATTACAGGAACAGCGTGGTAACCAATCATGCAATTTGTTTCGTTTGCAGAGAGTTCCCAAACTGGTAACAACCCACCTTCTTTGTATTGAGCAAGAAATGTATTAATAAAATCAGATGTTTTTTCAGGTTCTAATATTGTCATTAAAGGGTGTAACGCACGATATGTATCCCACAATGAAAAAACAGTATATTGAGTATAATTTTTAGTGTTGTGTATTTTGTTAACACGGCCACGATATTTTCCATCAACATCGGAATAAACATTTGGAGAAACATAAGAATGATATAGTGCAGTATAAAAAATTGTTTTTTGCACATTGTTACCTTCAATCTGAATTTTTGATAAAACAGTATCCCATGCTTTAAAAGCATTAATTTTATATTCTTCAAAATCCCATGAATTAGCTTCAGTTTCAAGATTTTTTCTTGCTCCTTCGATGCTAACTCCAGAAATTGCCACTTTAATAACAATTTGCTCATTAGACTCAGTTCTAAAATTTACAAATGCTTTAATGTTTGTTCCACTTGCTTCTGATTTTCCTTGAACATTTAAATCGTCTTTAATAATTCCTTTGTTAATATATGGTTTTGAAAACTTTGCAACAAAGTACACATATTGATCTTTTGCCCAGGCTTCGGAACGTCTGAAACCTTCTATTTCGTCATCTCCAATAAATTTAATATACGAATCAATTACTTTATCGCGATGAAATAAATCAATAATAACATTTGCATTATCTGATTTAGGAAAAGTATAACTATGAATTCCTACACGTGTTGTAGAAGTTAATTCGGCTTTTATTTTGTATTTATCAAGTAAAACAGAGTAATAACCAGCATTTGAAATTTCATTTTTGTGTGAAAAAAGTGAGCAATATCCATTTTCGTAATCGCCAGCACTACCATTGTAAACTTGAACTTTACCCACTGTTGGCATAAAAAGAATATCGCCATAATCGGAGCATCCGGTACCGCTTAAATGTGTATGCGAGAAACCATATATTATGCTATCGCTATAATGGTAACCAGAACATCCGTCCCATCCATCTAATCGTGTATCGGGACTTAACTGAACCATTCCAAATGGAAGAGTTGCACCCGGGTAAGTATGCCCATATCCACCTGTGCCTATAAATGGGTTTACAAATTTCGAATTACCTTGATAATAAGGAGAATTGCAAGAAATAAATTGTAAGATTAGAAATAAAAGCATAATGGTTCTGAATTTTAAAGCCAAAACCAATTTGCATAATATCTTTTTCATTTTTATGAAATCTTTAAAACAGAATTTCGAATTACCATATTAGTTTGTAAACACTTATGAGTTTTAGGAATTGGTTCAATTTTTTCTTTATTTTTAATGCAGTTTATTAATATTTCTACAGCATTTTTAGCAATAGAATTAATTGGTTGAATAACCGAAGTAATTGGAGGGTTATATAATCTAAACAAATCGATGTCATCAAAACTAATAATCGAAATATCACGAGGAATTGATAATCCTAAATCACGAATAGCTTCTAAACTACCAATAGCCAATTGATTATTTGTAACAAAAAGTGCAGTAGGCATTAAATTATCAGATCTCCATTGATTAAATACTTGTAAACAATTTTTATATATTTCTTCGCGAGGAATTATCTTTTGATAATAAGGATTAGCTAAAATTGAATGTTTTTTTAATGCATCTTTATATCCCTCAAGTCTATCAACCTGTGTACTAATATGAGCAGGTGAAATAACAAAAGCTGCAATTTTTTTATGACCGCTATTTATTAAATGTTCTACAGCTTCGAAAGAGCCTAATCTATTGTCAACAATTACAGTATTTGTATCAATTTCGGTATATACTCTATCAATTAACACTAATGGAAAATTATTATCTTCAAAATTTTTAACATGTTCAGTTGTATTAAATGTTGAAGAAAGTATAATGCCATCAACTTGTTTATCTATAAGTAATTCTAATAATTTAAGTTCTTTTTTAGGGTTTTCGTCGGAGCTACAAATCATTAAATTAAAACAAGAATCGCTAACTGCATCTTCTACAAATCGAGCTAAACGAGCATAAAATGGATTTGAAATATCAGAAACAACCAAACCGATAGTATTAGACCTACCCATTCGCAATCCACGGGCAAACTGGTTTGGCTTGTAATTTAATTCTTGAGCCAATTCAGTAACCATATCTTGAGTTTTTTTACTTATTCCATTTTCATCTCCTTTTCCATTAAGCACCATTGAAACAAGAGTTTTAGAAACTCCTAATTTACTTGCAATATCGACTAATGAAATTTTCTTATTACTTATCATTTAAAGTTTTTTGGTTCAAATATATAAAAAATTCTAAAACGGTTTAGTATTTTAATAATTATTTTTTTATTGAAAAAATAATTATAAATTTGGACAACCATATACATTTTTAAATTGTCTTAAAAATAAATAACATATAATTATGAAAAAACAAATTACTTTTATTTTATTTGTTGCTTTAATTTTTATTTCAAATAAGAATTTTAGCCAAACTACAAACGATAGTTGCCATGTTTCTCTTCAGTTTTGCACTGGCTATATTTATGGTTATCCAGCAGGTGTTAATTCTGGTACGGGTGAAGTTGGCCCCGATTACACTTGTTTAGGTTCAGAACCAAATCCTGCATGGTATTATATGCAAGTTGCACAAACTGGAGCTATTAATATTGAAATGCATAGCTCACCTGGTCAATATGATATTGATTTTGTTTGTTATGGACCATTTACAGATCCAGTAACACCTTGCTCTGGAAGCTTAACAGCCGCAGCAACAATAGATTGTAGTTATAGCACATCTTTTACAGAATCGTGTGAAATACCTAATGCACAGGCAGGTGAATATTATATATTGTTAATAACAAACTACTCTAATCAGACTACAGATATTGTTTTTAGTCAAACAAACAATGGACAAATAGGTGCAGGTGTATGTAGTTGTGGCAACATTGCAAATTTTAATGGCAGTTTTTATTATGATGTAAACGGTAATTCAATTAGAGATTCATTAGAAACTGGAGTTCCAAATGCAATGGTAAGAGTTCCATTATGTGGGTTGTATTTTATGAGCGATTCTATTGGCAACTATAATGCATACATGTGCTCAACACCAGACACAATTTGGCCATATTATAATCATAACTATACAATAACAAACCCACCTTACTATGTTCTAAATTATCCATCAACAAATATTGATTTTGGTGTTTATATGTTGCCAAATGTTGTTGATTTATCAACTACGTTAACTTCAACATTTAATGCGGTTCCAGGCTTTAATTACTACTCAAATATTACGATTAATAATGTTGGAACAACTGCAAGTTGTGGAAATTTATCTTTAACATTTGACACAATTTTTAATTACGTTTCTTCAAATCCAGTAGCCGATTCTATTGTTGGTAATGTGATTTACTGGAACAATATCTGTTTAAATGTAATGCAATATCAGAATTTTGGAATTACTTTTATTTCAGATACAAATACTATTCTTGGTACTAATTACCAATTATATGCTAATTTAACAAATAACAATGATACAAATATTGTAAATAATAATGATACAATAAATGGGATTTTTGTAGGCTCATACGACCCAAATGACAAAGAGGTAATACCAAGTGGATTAATTGATAATAGTTTAGCTGCAGCACAGCAAGAATTTATTTATACTGTACGTTTCCAAAATACTGGAACATCCCCAGCTTTAACTGTAAAAATTGTTGACACATTAAGTAATTGGTTGCAAATACCATCTTTCTCATTATTATCATCATCTCATCCATGCACTTATAACATTTCTGAATTTGGTATTGTAACTTTTACTTTTAACAACATTAATTTACCAGAAGAATCGAGTAATGAGCCAGGAAGTCACGGGTTTGTTAAATTTTCAGTAAAATGCCGTCCACAACTAGCAAATGGTGGCGACGTATTTAATACTGCTCATATTTATTTTGATTACAATCAACCTATTGTTACAAATACTGTGGTTACATCAACAAAAATAATTACGCAAATAAATACAATTAAAAAGCCAGAAGTGAAATTAATTTCAGCTGAACCAAACCCAGCAACTGATAATTTAAATTTGCATGTAAATTACAATGGAAAAGAAAATTTAAGTTTAGAAATTATTGATTTTAATGGTAAAATTGTTTTACAACAACTACTTTTAAATAGTAAAAAATTGATAAATTTAAATGTTTCTAATTTAAATGCAGGTAGTTATATGGTTCATGTTTTTGGAAAAAATTATAACAACAGCGTTCAATTCATTAAAAATTAAAAGATATTTTTTCGATTACTCAAAAAAACTATCTTTGCATTTTATTTAGGAGAGATGGCAGAGTGGTCGAATGCGGCAGTCTCGAAAACTGTTGTTCCTTTTTAAGGAACCGGGGGTTCGAATCCCCCTTTCTCCGCT
>JAVHRJ010000518.1:0-1959 GCA_036171595.1 Bacteroidales bacterium | reverse complement strand
CGTTTAATATTTTATAAACTGCTTGCCGCGTTAAGCCCGCAACTCTTGCAGTTTCAGAAACACAGCCGTTCGTTTGTTTTAGCAGGGATATAAAGTATTGTCTTTTAAATTCCTTCTCTGAGGATTTGAAATCAATATGGTGGTTCGAGATTAATTCACCATTGTTATTAGTTTGCTCAAGTAAAAGTTCATCTATAGTACTTTTTTGAATTTGAGATCCATCAGACTTAACGATTGCTCTAATAATAAAATGTTCAAGCTGCCTGACATTTCCTTTCCATTCCTGGCTGCTAAGAACACCATCAACGTTGTTGGCGAGTTTATACTCATCTCCAACTATTCTGGTCGAATGTTTTAAAACAAAATAATTTGCAAGTGTCATAATATCTTCTTTATGGTCACGTAATGGCGGCACCAGGATTTTTAAAACATAAATTCTATGATAAAAATCTCTGCGCAACTTTCCATCAGCCACAAGATTCTCAAGATTGTTATTAGAAGCAAAAATTATTCTAACATCAACCTTTAATTTATTTCCTCCAACCTTGCTAACACTTTTATATTGTAAGAACTCAAGCAATTTAATCTGGATATTTAAAGGAATTTCAGATATTTCAGGAAGATAAATAGTTCCGCCATTTGCTTCCTCAAATTTTCCTTTTTTGGTTTCAATAGAGCCGGTATAAGAACCCTTAACCGAGCCAAACAATTCAGAATCAATAATTTGTTCTGATAAACTGTTCAAAGAAACTACAACAAACGGTTTATCTTTTCTTTTACTTCTTTTGTGGATTTCGGAAGCTATTAAATCTTTTCCAACACCTGTTTCACCTAATAATAATACCGATTCATCAGTTCTTGCAAACCTGGTTATTTCGTAATCTATGGCTCTCATTTTGTCGCTTGTATAAATAAGGATTGAATCTGCTCCGGATGATTTTATTTCTTTTAACTGAGAATTTGTTTTTACTGGTTCAGATTTTTTTTCTTTAGCTGTCCACTCAAGGATTTGTGTAATATTATTAAAGGCAATGTTTAATGCTAATTGTAAATGCTTTAACAATTCGATATCAATTTTAGAATTTGCGTTTATTAAAAAGACAGCATAAGCCAGCGGATTATCACCATCATATTTAACTGCAATTAATTGGTAATCATATAGATTGGACTTTAACCAGACGTGTAATAATGATGTATGTATGAAAAGTTTTATCTGTTCAATTGTATCAGTTTCAGAGTTAAAAAAATCAGTAGCCAAATAATCAGAAATATAATTCTGTACTAACTTTTGTATGTTATCACTATAAAGATAATCCTGCACTTTTTTAATGAAAGTCCCAAAGTTTTCAGATTTTGCAAACAAATCAATTTTATTATTAAATGAACTACCCTCAAGGATTATTTGTTTATCGTTTATGTTTTCAATTTTCAGATCGTTGTATTTATAAAATTCTTTTCCTAACAATAATTCCGAGTTATTTTGGTTATATAAATCAGGCAATAATATTGTCATTAAGTTTTCATTTTTATCATAGAATAGTTTTTTACTCTTGGATTCTATTGCGGTTTCACGAATAGTTTCGATTTTTAATCTATCTCGAAAAGTGTAAATGGTAGCTCTATTCGGCTCCGAATGAAAATGCTGGATAACACTTGTTGCAGCTAAAAAAGCAGTGACATCAGTTAGCATTTTAAGCAAATTATTTTCACCAATTACATCAAGGTTAATAAGTGTGGGAATATCTAACAATCTTCCATGCAGAAACTCTTTGTTTGTAATATTATCAGAAGAGAAATATTGGATATTAGCAAAACGAAGTTTGATGTCATCATCAAACATCTGCGAAACTTGTTTTAAAAACCATTTTAAATAATCTGATGGATTATCAAATAAGTTATTATTTGGCGGCGTCACAGCAAGTTTGTGAAGTATATCAATTTGTGGATGATCATTCATAG
>JAVHRJ010000517.1:0-10229 GCA_036171595.1 Bacteroidales bacterium | reverse complement strand
TATTTTAAGAAAAGATGTTTCGCTAATCACTCAACATGACAAAAAGATATTTCTGTTTTTTTTATTTTCTCCAGTTTGCTGGGTCAACACGCCATTGTTTTAATGCATCAACATCTGATTCGGAAATGTAGTTTGTTTCTAAAGCAGTGTCAATTAATGAAGTGTAATTACTTAATGTTGTTAAACGACATGCTAAATGTGCAAAGTTGTTTATTGCGGTTGGAAATTCGTAGGTAAAAATAGCTGTCATTCCTAAAACTTTACATCCTGCACCACGTAATGTCTCTACTGCTTTTAAGCTACTGCCACCTGTTGAAATTAAATCTTCAATTACAACAACTTTTTGTCCTTTTTCAACAACTCCTTCAATTAAGTTTTCTAGACCATGATTTTTTGCTTCGGAACGAACATAAACAAATGGTTTGTTTAATGCTTGTGCAACTAACACGCCTTGAGCAATAGCTCCAGTTGCCACTCCTGCTATTACATCAACATCATCAAATTCAGTTTTTATTACTTGTACAAAACTGTCGCGGATGTAATTTCGCACTTCGGGATAAGATAATGTTTTTCTGTTATCGCAATAAATAGGCGATTTCCAGCCCGATGCCCAAGTAAAAGGATTTGATGGACTCAATTTTATTGCTTTTATTTGCAACAAATATTCGGCTACTTTTTTATTAATATTTTCCATACATGTCTCAATATATTGTTTATTATTTAGATAGAAGTTTTATAATTACAAATAATGTATCAAAAAACGATAACGTAAATAATTCAATTTACGAACCCGAAGATATATTAAAAAGTTTAAATAATTTTGAAACAAACATCAAAATAAAAGATTTTTATTTTTATACAAAACATATTGAAAAAGCATGGTTAATTTTAAAAAACAACTATAAATTTATTGAAGCAGCAGGTGGGGTAGTTAAAAACTCAAAAGGTGAAATTTTGGTTATTTATAGATTAAATAAATGGGATTTTCCAAAAGGTAAGATTGAAAAAGGTGAGAATCCGGAACAGGCAGCTATTCGAGAAATTTCTGAAGAATGTGGAATTAACGGACACAAAATAATTAGTAAAATATGCGATACATATCATACTTATATTTTAAACGATAAGAAAATATTGAAAAAAACTTATTGGTTTAATTTGATTATTGAAGGAGATCCCAAACTCGTTCCTCAATCAATTGAAAATATTGAAAAAGCAATATGGATAAATTTAGAAGATTTTAAAAAGAAATTGAATGAATCGTACCCTTCAATAAGGCAAGTGTTTAATAGATTGTAGTTTGTTGTGAGTTAATAGTTATGAGTTACTAGTTACTAGTTGCGAGTTTGAAGTTTATGGTTTAACGTTCCATGTTTTATGTTTGGTTTACTATAATTGTTTATTGACTTTGTGTTTTTTACCATGTACTTTTAAAAGTAAGCTCTCATTTGCACAGTGCCAATATGTACGGCTTTTGAGTCTTGTGAAATTCTGCCGTTATACGAAATGCTTATTTGCAATGAATTAGTTAAATCTCTTTGGTACTGAACAACCCATGTTGCATTATTTCCAACCTGCAAACCTTCTAACATTTCGTATCCAATATTTGATGAGGTTGTTCCTTTAAATAAAATATGAATATAATCGGCTTTAAAAGATAAATTTCCTTTTTCAATAACATTATACCTTATTTCGAAACCTGCATTTGATAATTTGGCCGATTCGGTTCCAGAGGTGTTTATTTTGTTAGTGTACTTTCCATTTGTGGTAATTCTGAACGATGTTGATGGCTGAAAACTAATTGATAATTCGCTCGCATTTAAACTTAGTTTGTAATTTTTGTTGCTAAAATATTCCGACGAAAAAGATTTTATGCCGTCAGATATTGAGCCTATTGTGCTAATGTTTTTATTAATGTTAACTCTAAATTGTATAGAATGTTGAGTAAAACTACGAATATCATTGCCATTTAGTAATAACAAATTGCCTCTAGTGTCTTGGTACAAATAATCAATTCCGTATTTTGGATTTGTTTTGTTAAACGAAAAAGTATTTCTAATATTTTTGTTTTGTGCAAGCGATAATGAGTCGGGCATATTGTTATTAAATGGCGAAATTCTGTTTAAAATAATTTCAGATTTGTGTTTACTATCAATGTTATATGCGATTTGTTCTGAAAAACGTGACACGAATTTTTTAAATCCTTTTTTATTTCCCCATAAAACTTCTGGTTTTAAATATGCAATTTGTGTTATTTTGCTAGTAAAAACTTTTTCGTATTCGTTAGTTGGTGTGAATACTCTTATGTATGTTGCTTGGTCTTGAAACATTGCAACTTCAAATTCATCGAGTTCTTTTATGTCATTACCGTTATAATCTGTCCAAGTGTAAACTCCTTGTCCGGCAGGAACTTCGAGGTAAGAAAACTCTTTTTTAACTTCCAATCCACTACCAGTTTCGTAAATGGTGTTAATTGAAAACAGTGATTTGTAAATTTTTATAGAATGTTCTATTCTTCCAGTAATATTATCTTCACGAATAGCTTTTGTTAAAGTTGAATCGGTAATATCGAGCATCCTGTATGTTAGTGATGTGTTTAATGAGTTTTTAGGGTTTTTTGTGAGCGAAGCCGATAAATTAAAATCTTGTGAGTTTAGTGCGTAATTTAAATTTTTGCCATTTGGCAAATAATCTTTTCTGTTTTTGTAATTTATTGAAAGTGGATTGTTTGAAGTGTCCGAAAGTCCTGCAAATGCTTCGAATTGGTCGTATCTATAACTGTTTAAATATAAGGTATCAGATTTTGAATATTTCCAGGTGTTTATTTCTTGTTCTTCGGCAACGCCAGTAAAAATTGATTTGATATCTTTTCTAAGAGAAATTCTATGTCTTAAAAAGTTTGTGCTCTTTGTTGAGTCGCTCGATTGCAAATAGCTGGCTTTGGCATCAATTTTAAAACCTTTAAATTTCGTAAAACCATTTAAGTTATTTTTAATGCCAATAAAATTATTTTCGCGATTCATATAATCGAGGTCATAAATTAAAGAAATTGAGTTAGTTCTTTTAAAGGCAATTCCAAGCCCAGTCATTAATTCGTCCTGACGTGAATTTGACGCTGTTAGATTCCAATCTCTTTCAAACTCAGATGAACGATAACGTTCAACTGGGTCAAATTTTCTGTTAACATTTTGAAAATATGTATTAATCAGCATTTTGTTTTTTGATGTGTCGCCAAATAAGAATTTTCGTTCAATTGCAGTTTTAAAAGCATAACCCACATTATCATTATCGTTTTTAGTAGAAAAAGTATTTTGATCGTTACTACTTACACCGAGTTCGTAATTAAAATTAAGTTTTGATGTTAATTTAATATTTGCACCTGTTGTTATAACATTTTTTACTCGAGGAGCAATAAGTTGTCGAACTGGTTCGTAACTACCTTGAAGTACATTATTAATTGGTGCTATCCATTTAAAAACTCGTCCATTTGCAGAACTGTTAATTTGAATGTAATTACCATTGCCTTGTCCCAAATAACTAAATCCTAATCGATAAATAGCACTATCGGGGTTTGTTGAGTAAACAAAAACGCTATCGTAAATTGTTGAACTTACAAGTGTGTCAATTATTTTATAAAATACGGCATCATTTTTAAAAATTGTGTCAATTGTTACAAAAGGCACAACAGCTAGTTCCGAATTATCGCCCGATTCAGAAAGTATTAATTTTTCGTTATCGGTTAAATTCTGTTGCAGAGTTTGATTTTTGCTGTCTTGTTCGGAAAATATATTTAGCCAAAATTTATTTTTACTAAATTGCCATTCGTTTCCTGAAAATAGCATAAAACGAGCATAATTTTTATCGCTATATTCGTATTCAACAACAATTCTTCTGTCTTTTGTTATAGGTTGTTTTGCAGTAAAGCTAAGTTCAGCGGTATTATAATCAATAACATAATCGAAATCTTGTCCACGTTCTAATTGTTTGCCATCAATAAAAACTCGTTCACTGCCAGCTATAATAATAATATATGGCTCATTAAATGCCCCTTTTAATCTGTATGGTCCTTGTGTTCCTTCAGTACCGTTAAAAGTCATTCTAAAGTATTTTCCTTTGGATACAGAACCGCTTAATGTTGCTTTGTAAATATTGTTTTTCTTTTTTCCGAATTTAAAATTATTTGTTACTATTACGCCTTGAGCTTTTCTATTCATAAGCATGTAATTGCCAGTAGGTTTTGTAAGTTCAAAATCGCCTAAAGTAAGTTTAAGTGTTTCGTTATAAATAGAAATAAATACTTTATCAAAATCTTGAATTTGTTGTGTGTTGCCTTCGGGTTGTATAGGTATATTGTTATCGGTTATTGCGGCAAGAATATTTAAATCTTTTCCTAGTTTTCCTGATAGTTGCAAATTTAAATTTGAGTTTACTACTACGTCTTGGTTGTTTCCAAACGAAACGCCCCGCGAAATACTTCCTCGCTTAATAAGTTCATCGGTTCCAAAGTTATCTAATTTATTTATTTCATTAATTCTGTATGTGTATATAGTTGAATTTGTATCGTTTGTGATTATTTTTTGTTTTGGATTTTTATTAAATACTGTCTTGTTAAAATCAATAGTAAATGTTCTGTATGTTATTGTAATATTTTGTTTTTCTTTTAAAACATTTTTTTTTAAAACAATTTCAGATTTTGCATAATTTATTGAAAATAAACTATCTAAAATTTCATTTCCATTACTTAAGTAAATGTTAACTGATTCTGGTACAATGGCAAGGCTATCAATTTTTAATGTATCTGAAATATATGTAACTTCAATTTTATGAAATGTTGATATAATTTGTGCGTTGCTTTGTATAACACAAAAAAAAATAATTACTATGATAAAATAAAATCTCAATTTTAGGTTTTTTCAAAGATAGAAAACGCAAGTTAATATTAACGCAAAAGATTCGAAGAAATTTCAATTAAATATGAAGAAAAATTAGAAAAAGAGATAAAGTGGTAATTGTGAAATTAGTTAATATTTGAATGTAATAATATGATGATGAGTTAATTGAAAAAAAATATAATTATAAAATTTATATCTTTTGCATAAGCAATATTTATTGTAATTAATTAGCTTTTAATTTATTAATAACTACATATCTGCCATAGCCCATAAATTTCTTTCCAGTAGAATTAACTCCAATATAATACCATAATCCATTTCTGTTAACAAGCGAATCGTTTCTTATCGAATAGTTTGAAGCGTCAATGTATTCTTGTCCTTTAATAATTTTACCGTTTTTACAAAAGTCAAAAGTTATTAATCCATTTTTAATAAGGCAATACCATTTGTCGAAATTTTCTGTTGTAAAAGGTTTTTTAGTGTAATTTCCTAGAATCCATTTCCCTTTTCTAAAATTGTATGTTCCAAACTCTATTATTTGCAAATCGTATTTAGTAGATATAATCGTAGTTGTGTGTTTCCAAATATATTTACTTTCAGGTTTAGGATTTAGTTCTGCATAAATAGTGTCGGGTTCGTTAATAACAGATATACCAATTGGAATATTTTTTAAAATTTCTGGTATATTACAAGAGTCGTTAACAATAGATTCAGAGCTTGTTAACTTGTTAGTTTTGCTGTTTTGTTCTGTACAACTGAATGTAATAATTAAAAAAAATATGAATAATTTGTTATTTATCACGTTCAAATTTACAATAAATAATTAATAATACAATAAAATTAAAATATAATAAATTATTAACTTTGAGCCATGAAAAAAATTATAATTATTTGTTTTTCAAGTATTTTATTTTTAAATAATTTTGTGTTTTCGCAACGAAGCATTGATTCTGCAATAACAATTCCAATATTTTCAGCTTCTTTTATGACTCAATTTACTGGTGGCGATATGGCAAAACGTTATGGAACAAATACAAATATTGGTGGTTCGTTTATGTTAAAACTAAAAAGTAATTTTATTTTTGAATTTAATGCAAATTATATTTTTGGAAGTAATTTAAAAGGTGATGCAACTCATTTGTTTGATAGTATTGAAACTGCTAATGGAGAAATAATTAATGAATATGGTGAGTTTGCAAAATTAAGAACTTTTGAACGTGGTTTTTTTGTTGGTGCTCGATTAGGTAAAGTTTTTCCTATATGTAAAAAGAATCCAAATAGTGGAATACTTTTTATGTTAGGTGGTGGTTTTTTGCAGCATAAAATTCGTATTGAAAACGATGGAAATAACGTGCCTCAAATTTTAGGCGACTATAAAAAAGGTTACGATAAGTTGTGTTATGGTTTTAGCTCAACGGAGTTTATAGGTTATATGTTTTTTAGTAAAAGTCAGTTGATGAATTTTTATGCAGGTATAGAGTTATATCAGGGATTTACAAAAAGTGGACGAAGTTACGATTATGCATTAATGAAAAAAGACACACAAAAACGACTCGATTTATTAACATCAATAAAAGTTGGTTGGGTAATTCCAATATATCGTAGGGTACCCGATGAATTTTATTATTATTAAGCCATGCAGTTTGTATATAATATTTTAATTCGAATTTATTATTTGCTTATTGTTTGCGTTTCGCCATTTAATATAAAAGCCAAAGCATGGATTGTTGGAAGAAAAAAAATATTTAAAAAATTAGAAGATGCAATTATTAACAACTCAAATATTATTTGGTTTCATTGTGCATCGTTAGGTGAGTTTGAGCAAGGACGACCGGTTATTGAAGCTTATCGAAAAATAAATCCAAAACATAAAATTTTACTTACATTTTTTTCACCTTCGGGATATGAAATACGTAAGAATTACAGCGGTGCCGATTGGGTTTTTTATTTGCCTTTGGATAGTAAAAATAATGTAAAACGATTTTTGAATATTGTAAAGCCACAAAAAGCTGTGTTTGTAAAGTATGAATTTTGGTATAATTATTTAAATCAACTTCACAAAAATAAAATTCCAGTTTATTTGATTTCTGCAATTTTTCGCAAACAACAAATATTTTTTAAATGGTATGGTGGTTGGTATTGCAACATACTTAAATGTTTTAAGCATATATTTGTACAAAATGAAGAATCGTTATCGTTGCTAAAATCAATTAATGTATATAATGTTACAATTGCTGGTGATACACGTTTTGATAGAGTATTTGAAATTGTAACAAATTGCAAAATAATTACCGAAGCTGCTGAATTTTCTGATGGAAATAAAGTTGTTGTTATCGGCTCTGCATGGCAACAGGATGAAGAAGTGTTAGTTCCATTTATTAACAAATCGCCTCAAAATATTAAATTTATCATTGCACCTCACGAAATTAAAGAAACGGGTTTAATCAGACTAGAAAATAATATTTTAATTCCTACTGTTAGATTTTCACAAGCAAAGCAAAATAATTTAAAAAGCGCAAGAGTGCTAATAATTGATAATGTAGGAATGCTTTCATCCATTTATAAATATGGTAATATTGCATACATAGGTGGTGGTTTTGGAAAAGGAATACATAATATTTTGGAAGCCGCAGTTTTTGGTTTACCTATTGTTTTTGGACCTAATTATAAAAAATTCTCCGAAGCTGTTGATTTAATTTCTGAAAAAGGAGCCTTTGAAATAAATGATTTAAAAAGTACTGAAGAAATATTTAACAAATTGCTAAATAATGAAGAATTTTATATTAAAACTTCACAAATTGCTAAAACTTTTGTCGAAAATAGGGTAGGGGCAACTGTAAAAATTATTAATGTAGTATAATTTAATTTACATATTTATAAAAAGTAGTTTGATTGCTATAATTTGAATTAATAATTTCTGTTTTAACACGTCCATTAATATCATATTCGTAATTGTAATTAACTGTTTGATATGGTTGTCCGCTGTTATAATAAATTGTAGTTTTTAGTAGATTTTTATTTTGTTTTCCTAAAAAATTTACTCCAATATTGTTATTCCCAACTGTATTTAATTTTCCATCAAAATATTGATAAGTTGTAGTATCGTAAGGCGAAATTTCAGTTGTTAAATTTCCATTTAAATAAGTGTAATTATATAGCTCAGTGCCATATTTTGCACTAATTAAATATCCATAACTATTGTAATAGTAATATGTTGTATCAGTAGTATTTTTTAGCACGTTGTTATTAATAAAGTGCAAATTGTTATTATTTGTTTCACTCTTGTTTAAACTAGTTTCGATAGCTGTTGTAGCTAAACCTGAAGAATTTAAGAAATATTCGTAAGTATAAGTTAATGAGTAATTTTCATATACATTTACATTAACTTTATTTGTTGTGTAAACTAAATCTACATAAATATTTGTATATTTTTCTTTAATAAGGTTACCCTGTGAATTATAAAAAAAATAAATAGTATCTCCATTTACTGAATCTATTTCATAATCAATTTTAGGATATGAAATATTAGGTACGTATGGACCAGCTTGTGCGTTATTATTTGTTTTTTTACAACTATAAGTAAATGTTAACAAGCATGTTATAAATAAAATGGTAATAAATGCAAATAAGTTTTTCATAAGTTGTTGAATAATTTGTTATTTCCAAAGCTTAAAATTATAACCAAAAACAAGTACTTTTTGAAACGCAAAAAAATGTTGCGAAACCTTTTCAGTTTTATCGTCAGAAATTCTTGCGAAAGGCATATTCATATAATCGCCTTTTAATTCTGTTTGAATGAAAAAGTGATTAAAAAACGTAAAATTAATTCCTGCATTTAAACTTAATCCAAAACCAGCAAAATTAAATTCCTCAAAAGTTTTATAATTTAGTAATGAGACCTCGGTATGTGGCAATAATACGCCACCGCCTATTCCTTCAAATAAACCTATGTTAAAATGTTTACTTTTAATTTTTAAAATTGAAAAAAGATTATCAAAGCGGTTTAATTCAATATTCAATAAATTTAAACCATTTGTATGTTCAAATTCTAAAAAATCTTTAGAAAGAATGATATCCTCATTGTTGAATGTTTTGTCGTATGTTGTTCCTGCATTTATATTTCCATTTATTTTAACACTTTGTCCGTTTGTCATTACATATTTTAAATGATCCATTCCTAACGAAAGTGTAAAATTTTCTTTAAAAAAATATCCTATTCTTGTACTAGTTTGCACTTCTGTAAAACCAGTTGGATTTAAATATGGATTTAATGCGTATGGAATAACCCTATCGGTTGCTTTTACGTTATATAAAGTAAAGTCAAACTCTTTTCCTTTAAAATGAAGGTCAGAATTTGTGTATGAACTTTCGTGCCAACCATGATAAAAGAAAAATTTTCCTTTATTATTTATTTTATATAAATCAGTAGTTGATATTTGTGAAAAAGTTGTTATGAAAACAAATTGCAATAAAATTATAATTTTAATATTTAACATTATTTACTTTATTTCACAATTACAATCTTAATAGTTTTTGTACAATCAACTGTTGTAAGCTTACAGTAATAAATTCCCGATTGTAAATTAATATTTGATAATGGAATATTGTAAGTTCCTTTATTTATTGTTTTATCATGTATTATAACAGAAACAATTTGCCCAATAGAATTTAATAAAGTTAAATTTACTTCAGTATTTTTTATAATGTTAAATGATATTTGTGATTCGCTACTTGAGGGATTTGGGTATGCTGTTAAGTATTGAATATCATTATTAGTTTTAGATAAATTTAAAGGTGAATCAAAAGGTGGAAATATAATAAAGTCAATAAAAGTAGCATCTTCAATGCCTGTTACAGTGTAATCTTTTGAGTAAACCCATTTTAAAGAATGTGTACCTGTTGAAATAAAGTAAGCTTCGCGACTCCATGAAATTTCGCCACTCCATTGTCCCATTTGATTTCCATCAACATAAAATGTTAAGAAATCGTAACCGGCTTCGCTTGAAACTCTTTTGTAAAACGATAGTGTGTCTGATGTTAAAACATTAATCTGCATATTTAATTCAGAAGTTGCATCTTGTGTATATGTACCATTAGGAATTACACCAGAACGTGCCGAGAAATTTCCTTCGTATATACTTCCACTATTCAATATTGTCCATGGAGCATCGCCAAATTGTGACATATTCCAAGGAAATTGTGTGAATGAATTTGATTCAAAATCTTCTACAATTAATCCTATGTTTATCGAAAAATTTTTTGTTGCAGTATAACCTAAAGCATCAACATTATAAGTAAAAGAAGCATAAGAACCTATTGGTGCACCTGCATCAACATTAA
>JAVHRJ010000516.1:0-1983 GCA_036171595.1 Bacteroidales bacterium | reverse complement strand
ACAAGTAATCCGATTAAAAAAATAAAAATAATGTTTTTCATTGTAATTTGTTTTTTATTGTTTCAAAGTTATAAAATAATTATTTATTGTGAAATAAATGTTTTATTGGTTAGGGTTCAAAATAAAATTCCATATTTTTACCGGGCATAAAATCTGTTTTGTTCCAGAAATAGAACTTTTTTTCTTTTTCTGTTTGCATACTGTCAGGTGTATAAGACATTGAGATAATTCTTAGTTTATTAGGTGTAATTAACTTATAAGAAACATTTTCGAATAGTTTTCCCCATTTCTGAGTTGTTTTTAAAATGTATTCAGCTTTATTTTTTTCTATTCTTTGCCTGTAAAAAATATGATACTTTGCAATTCCATAAGCATCAATCTTGATTTTAAAATATGCTCCTTTTTCAGATTTGTTTGTAATTGTGTTAACAAGTCCAGTTTTAACATCTGCAGCAAAAACTGTATCCACAGTTCCATATAAACTATCAATGGGAAATGGGTAAAATAAAATCTGATTAATTTCCTTATTGCTATTATTGCAAAAATGATAGATGCCATCAACATAAAAATAATTGTCTTTGATTTCAAATGTTAAGTCTTCTTTATAGAATTGAAGACTTTGAGAAAAAGAGTGCTTTGGAAAAACAGAAAACAAGAAAAATGCAAGAGAAAAAATAAGTACAACTATTTTCACTTTGTTATGATAAGTTTATTTGTTGCAACTTTTTTTCCATCCAATTCAAGATTGTAGTAATAAATTCCGGAAGCTATTGAATTATCGTAGCATTTACCATCCCATTCAACTGAGTATTTACTTTGTTTGTCGGAAATAGGCAAAATTCGAATTATTTCACTGCTTGAATTGTAAATTTTTATAAGTATATTTGAATAGTGTATGTTTTCTGGTAATTCAAAAGATATAGTAGTTTTTCCATTTGAAGGATTTGGAGAACTGGATAATAAAAAATTCTGATGAATTGAGTTTGATGCATTATGATTAAGAAGGGTATCAATATTAATTTCAAAATAGTTTATTGAATCTGGTTCAATATTTATGATCGTGTCTAAAAGTATTGCTGATGCAGTAAAAAACTGAACATCATGTCTTCCACTTTTTATTAAAATATTAAATTCTCCAGTAGAATCAGTCACTACGCAACCGAAATCTACAATGCAAATGTAAGGTGGTGCATAATAAAGTGCCTGATTGCCAATTCTGATACCACTCATCGGAGTGTGTATCATATCAAAGACCTTACCTGAAAAAGTTCCCATAAATACACTGGCTTGAAATGGATTTGAACCAATACTCGGAGTGTTTTCCTTAACTATTTTATAGTTAGTCGCCGGTTGCTGATTATAAGTATCATAACAACCATAAGAATATTTCACAATAGATTGCCCTTGAAATGGAGAATTAATCATAGAGTATTGATTGTTTCCAAACCTTATTTCATCCTGTGCAAATCCACCATGAATTTGAATAAAATCGCCTGCTCTATTAATGTAAAGCAGACTTTGCAAACTATCCTGAGTAATTACTATTATACTACCGGGTGTAATATGGATTCCATTTTTTAAAAGTGCTGTTCCAGTTGAAGTAGTTATTTGGTAGCCGTCAAGAATAGTATCATTATAAAATAACGGGTCAAAAAACAATTCAAGATGCCATGTCGAATCATTAACCAAATAAAATTCACTGATTACCGGTGGTGGTGCAATCGGGTTTGCTTTTATAAACCCTATCGAAAACAAAAGCATTAGCGAAACGATTATTTTTTTCATAATTTATATAAAGATAAACTAATAGATTTTACAAATTAGACTATAAAGATAATCATAAAGTTGCAACTTAAGAAGATGTTATTAAACAATCTTTAAATTTAGAAAATAAATATTATATTTTGTTAACTTGAAAGTGTCAACAGAAAAAAATAAAAATAATGTTTTTCATTGTAATTTGTTTTTATGGTTTCAAAAGTA
>JAVHRJ010000515.1:0-1996 GCA_036171595.1 Bacteroidales bacterium | reverse complement strand
GAGTATTCATGTTTAATGCACAAAAAGCCATGTCCATCCCGTCTTTTTGTTCATTGTCAATTCCTTTTTGTTTTAAAGATTCAATAATTCTTTTTCTAAGTTGATTCAAGACATCACTTGCTTTTGTAATGTCCTCCTTTCTTACAATTTCATTTAACAGCGTAATACCAAGCATGCTCATAAATGCTCCGGGAACACCATGACCTGTGCAATCGGCAACACAAAAAAGTGTCCATGAATTTACTTTTGTAATCCAAAAAAAATCACCACTTACAATGTCTTTAGGTTTACTTAAAATAAAATATTCGTGTAAAAATTCATTTATATAATTCTCCATGGGAAGCACAGCCTGCTGGATTCGTTGCGCATAAATTATGCTGTCAGTTTGTTCTTCGTATATATTTTCAAGTTTGTTTTTTTGTGATTGAATTTCATCTCGTTGACTTCTAATTTCTTCGTTAGATTGGTTTAATTCTTCATTTTTCCCTTCAATAATTTTTTTTTGCAACGCAAGTAAAATATTTGCTTTTTTCTTTTGTCTGTAACTTTTAAAAATAACTATTGTGAGAAGAATCATTAGAGTAAAGCCAACAACAAAAGAGTTCCTGAATATTTTTTGCCTGTTAATTTCCACTATTTGAATCTTTCTATCTTTTTCTAAAATCAATATTTCTTTTTGTTTTTTATCAGCTTGATATTTTGTTTCCAAATCTGAAAATTGTTTCAATTTTTCAGTATTAAAAAGGCTATCATTTATTTCGTAAAATAGTTTATAATATTTAAGCGCATTCAATGGATTATTTATACGTTCATATGATGTAGATAAATGTTTGTACGCATTTTTTTCAATTTCCAAGGCTCCAATTTCTTTAGCTATTGTTAAGCTTCTCTCGGAAAACTTTATTGCTTCATTGTAATTTTTCATTAACACAAATAATTCTGCAATATTATTTATAACAATTGATGAACCATTTTTATCGCCTATTTCTTCTCTTATTTTTAAAGACATTTTGTAATATTCCATAGCTTTTTTCATGTCTCCAAGTTGACAATAAACCTGCCCAATATTATTATAGCAAACGCCTATATATTTTCTGTCATTAAGCTCCAAAACAATTGCTAAAGCCTTTAAATAATACTCTTTTGCAACTGAAAATAATTTTTTATCTTCATTAATGCTCCCTATATTAGTGAAACTTGCCGCCATACCAACTTTATCATTAATTTCTATTCGAATAACAAGGGATTTTGAGTAATAATCATTAGCTTTATCATATGAATTTTGTGAATTATAAACATTTCCAATATTGTTATAACAGGTAGCAATACTTTGTTTTAACCCATGTATTTCACCCTTGTCTTTTACTCCACTTAATAATTCCTCATTAATTTTAAGAGACTTTAAATAATATTTTATTGCAATATCATAGCCTCCTTTTGCCCTATTAATTATACCAATATTATTATAGCAATCAGCCATTCCACTTTGGATTGATCTTTTAAATTTTTTATCAGATGACTTTATTAATCTCAGCGAATCAACTGTTAAAGAAGCCAACAATTTCCCAATTGCTAAATCAAAATTGCCCTGACAATAAAAAACTATTCCGATATATCTTAGGAAAGTAGATTCTGACTTTTTATCATTTATTTTTTTTGCAAGAGATAATCCATTTTTATAAAACAATATTGCAGAATCAGGATTTGTTGACTCATAAAGGTCTCCAATAGTAAGACAAAGACTAATGTGGATGGGATCTGATTTTGTTTTGTTAAATACCTTTAATAATGAATCAATTTTATTATTTTTTCCATAAACATTCATGCAGGAAAGCAGCAGCAAAAAAAGAAAAATAATATTTATTTTGTCTTTCATATTTTAATCCCCAGTACTGTTATATCGTCAATTTGTTCTCCATCGCCAATCCATTCATTAATGGCTGTTTCAAGAATTTGATTTTGATCAGCAATTGGTAATTGGCAATTAGCAATTAAT
>JAVHRJ010000514.1:0-10366 GCA_036171595.1 Bacteroidales bacterium | reverse complement strand
GCACAAGCGGTACAAAAGACAAAACAACGACATGAAAGACATTTTTCTGCAATTTGACAAATTAAAAATAGAAAATAAAATATGCTGACACTCAAGCCAACCCAAATGTTTAAATTTTTACCCCACCGCACTTTTTTCGGCAAAGCCGTTTGGCTATCCCTTCTGCAAAAGCAAAAGAGGTGCATTAGTTTTTTTATTTTGGTATGCACCACATTTGCTTTTGCCCCGACAGTACAAACCAAACGAAAGGATAAAGATAAAAGAGTGCAATTTTGCTAACGCTTTTTAATACATTTGCAGTTTATAATTAATTGTATTTAGATGGATAAAATAATACCTTTTTTAGAAGAACAAGTTGGAGGCATTTGTTACAGGTCATACAAGTATTGCGTTGATGAAAGAGAAGTTCCATCTGTAAATTACGAGGACAACAAATTGTACACATTGCAACGTGACAGATATGGAGAAACCGACACGAGCTTAAAATCAACAAAAGATATTTATAGGACTGCAAAACAAATAGAAGGAAACAATCCTATATTTCGTTATTTTCTCGATGGTTCACGAAGAATCTACAAAATTGATGATATTGAATTAGGAAGGAAAATATTTCCAATTATAGGTGGACAAATCGGAGTTGCATGTTGTGAAAGGCAAAGCCCATCAACTTTCAAAAAAGCAATTTTAGAGCACAACCTTGTAATGGCACTTCCAAGTGAAGCAGATAAAGATGGAAAAAATTCTGAACAGTTTTTTAATGCAATAACGCAAAAAATAAATAATCTTCCTAAACTCCAGCAATACAATTTAAAGTTTTCGAAAATACTTACTTATTCGTCAAAGACACCTGACCCCGGAGAAAAGTTTGAAAATTTAGGCATTGCAAAAATTCAGGATGAAATGACTGAATGCGAAAAAAAAATTGTTGCGGAATTGGTTAAGAAAAATTTATTGAATCAGGACAATTATTTATTGAAAGATGGTTCTCTTCAATACAAATCAATAAAATCTGGCGATTTTCGTGAACTTTCAAAAATTAAATCAAATTATCGTTGTGTTGTTGGGCTTTCAAAACACTTTAATCCTGAGCTTTCAAAAGATAAAAACGGGAAAAGTAATGCTACTAAAATAGCTAAGTTACCTTTGTATCATAGAACTCCTGCTTTTATGTATCAAACAGAAATAGTTTCAATAGAGGTTCATTTTTGTATATGGTATTTGCGTATTAGAGATGTTAAATATACGGAAAGCCCGTTTTCAGGAGTGGTGAAAATTGAAAAAGTTTTAGTGACAGATGATGAAATTGAAAATGGTTTGAGTAGTGATGAAATTGATTTAATCAGCGCGAATATTATAAACGAAAGAAGTCCTGTAGCATATGGTACTGACACTCGTTGGGCAAATCATCTTTATCCTATTTATTTAACTGAAAAGTATGTAAAAAGTCAATACATAAGTGATTTACATTTTTTAAATTTATTTTAAATGAAAAATATCGGAAAAATTGTTGCAACGGAAAAAATGCCGACTACGGTTGATGAGTTCTATTTTTGGACGGACAAAGTAAGAATCATTAAACCATTTGATGTTGTCAAGGTTGAACACATACCTCCAAGTGGTTCAAATAAAAATTCTATAACCTTTGGTGTAGTAGAAGAAATTTCTCACTTCACTGATTCACCAAGTTTTTTGGCAGGATATATTTCAAGTGATTTCGGAGATGTTGATCATAAACCGAATACTGAAAGAATAGGAATGAATTATGTAAAAGCAAAAGTAGTCGGCAACACAGAAGGAATTTTCACTCCTGTTCTTGATGGACATTTAGTTTCATTAGCAGACGAAGAAGATGTAAAGAAAGCATTAGGACTTGATGAAATTAAAAACAAATTGCCATGCGGATATATTGATATGTACGAGCCACCAGACAATATTAGAATCCCTGTTCATTTTAATTCTCACTTTTTAATTGGACCTGAAGGTGCACATTTAAACATTTCAGGAATATCAGGACTTGCTGCCAAAACATCTTATGCAATGTTTTTACTTAAAGCTATTCAATACCAATTTTTACAGAATAAAAAAGAAAACGAATCAGTTGCATTTGTAATTTTGAATGTTAAAGGAAAGGATTTAGTAGCTATTGATGAGCCTAATAAAGATTTAGAAAAACAAGACGAAGCAATTTATGAAATGCTTGGACTTGAAGCAAAACCTTTTACAAATGTAAAATATTTTTATCCTTACAACAAAGACTTTCCGACTACCTATGCTTTAAAAGATGATGTTAAAAGCCAGATGAAACAAGGAAAAGCTTTTCAGTTTAAATACATTTTTGAGCAAGACAAAGACAGTATTGATTTGCTTTTTTCTAATGTTGATGATCCAACACAAACAATGGAATCTATTGTGAATTACATCTCGACTGAGCAAGGTAAATTTGGCGGTATAACAAATTGGCAAGAATTGCTTACGGAAATTCATGAGCATACAAAAAAAGGAGATACAGGTAAAGACAAGGAAATTACAATTTCAAGTTGGAGAAAATTTTATCGTTTATTTAAAAAGACAATTGATAAGAGTTCCATTTTTGCGAGTAGATTAGGAGATGGAGAAGTTCGTTTGCAAGAACAAATTAAAAAAATACAGAAAAATGATATTTGTTTAATTGATGTTGCAAAGTTAGATGAAGAAACTCAAGGGTTTGTTTTTGGTGATGTAATGCGAGCAGTTTATGATTTAAAACTTGGTCAAATCGATAGAAATGAAAGTGACATTCCAAGTAAGATAATTATATTTATTGATGAACTCAACAAATACGCTTCTAAAGAAGTACCCAAAAGCTCTCCAATTCTTAGACAAATACTTGATATTACTGAACGAGGTCGCTCTCTTGGAATTATTTTATTTGGAGCCGAACAATTTCGCAGTGATATTCACGACAGAGTTAAGGGTAATTGTGCATCTTATGCATACGGAAGAACAAATGCAATTGAAGTTTCAAAAGGTGATTATCATTTTTTTCCATCAGTTTATAAATCAATGCTAACAAGATTGAAACAAGGTGAATACATTATTCAGAATCCAGTATTTCGTTCTCTTTTAAATATCAAATTTCCTAAGCCAATATATAAGCAATTTAAATAATGGATAACAATCAAACAAAAATTGGTAAGCATATTGTTGACATACTAACTCAAAGTATGTATGAAGACTCCCGTTTTATATATCGTGAATATATTCAGAATTCCGCTGACGCAATTGATAAAGCTATTAGCGAGGGTTTACTAAAAAAAGAAGAATGTGAGATACATATCAAAATTGAACATTTGCAGAAAAGTATTATTATTGAAGATAATGCTACTGGAATACAACAAAATAGAGTAATTGAGATTTTGAAAAATGTCGCTGATTCTGAAAAGGAACGTGGAGTTGATAAAGGATTTAGAGGTATTGGAAGATTAGGTGGTTTGGGTTATTGTGAGACGTTGATTTTTGAAACTTCTTATAAAGGCGAAGCAACTAAAACAATAATGATTTGGAATGCAAAACTTCTAAAAGAAATAATCAATAATAGATCAACTAAAGAAGAAGCATCAGCAGTAATTGATACAGTTACCTCCCACAAAGTTGAAAAAGAAGATATAGATAAACATTATTTCAAAGTATCTCTAATAAATGTTTCCAATGACAATTTGTTAAACAAAAAAGAAATCGAAACTTATCTGTCAATGGTAGCCCCAGTACCTTATGAAAAGGGGTTTATACTAAAACAAAAAATATATGACCAAATAAAAAAAGAAAACATTCGCATTGATGAATACTTAATTTTCATAAACACCAATCAGCTTTACAAGCTTTATACAACAACAATATATAAGTACACAAATGGTAAGAAAGAAAGAACTGGCGATGAAATTTTTGACATACATTTTTTTAGGGAACATACTGCATCTGGTGATTTGCTCTATTGGGGTTGGTACGGTGTTTCACAATTTGAGGGTGTAATTGATGATATAAATATTGGGAAGGGCATTCGTTTAAGAAAAGATAATATACAAATTGGAAGCAAACACACGTTACTTAAACTTTTCAGAGAACAACGTGGAAACTATTATTTCTTTGGTGAAGTTCACGCTTTTTCGCCTGATTTAATACCAAATGCAAGACGAGATTACTTTAAAGAGAACACTTGCTGTCATCTTTTTGAGAACAAATTACAATCACTTTTTCATAATGAATTACATCAACTTTATTATGAGGCATCTAAAATCCGTAATGCCAATAAACGTGTTAATGATTTTAAAAATTTAGCAGAAGAATCAGGAAACAAAGAATTTGTTAATAATAAAGAAAAGGGAAATTTTCATAAACTTTTTGAAAATAAAAAGCAAGAGGCATCCAAAGCAAAAAAGGAATTAGAGAAAATATGTGCAAAATTCGGAGACAACGAAACAGCTGTAAAAAAAATCTTCGAAAGGGTTGTTGATACTCAAAAAATTGTTCCGGAAAAAATTGACCTACCAAACAAAAATAATAAAACTACATACAGAGTTGATAAACTAACCAGTCTCAACAAGGAACAACGAAAATTTTTATCAAAAATATTTGAAGTTATTAATGACGTACTTGATAAAAAAACAGCTGAAAACCTTATTAAGAAAATTGAAGAAGAATTACAATAATTATCTAAAATCAATATTATTTAATATTTTTGAATAAAAAATAAAAGATGAAATTAAATAAATTCGATATTGGTGGTGAAATCATATCAATTTTAACAAAGGGTATGTATCCCGATCCAAAAGATGCAGTAAGGGAATACATTCAAAATGCGGTTGATGCAAAATCCAAAGGTGTTGACGTAAAAGTCAGGCAAAGCTCCGTTATAATTGAAGATGATGGTTTAGGTATGGACTATGATACTCTTCGCAAAGCTATTCGTGTTGGAATCTCTGATAAAAATCCAAAGAAAAATGTTGGATTTATGGGAATAGGCATTTATAGTTCGTTTCATTTATGTGACACTTTAACAATTTACACAAGAAAAAAAGATAATCTCCCATTGCGTGTTTCAATGAACTTTAAGGCAATGAGAGATTTATTAAATGAGCAAAAGGAGTTGAGATTACAAAACAAAATAACAAGTGAAAAACTAATCGATTTACAAACATTATTGGAGAATTATATTTCTTTAACTGACGAACATGAATTAAAAATAGATGACTATCCTGTAAATCAAGGTACAAGAGTTGAACTTGTAGGTCTTGACCCTATTCTTGATGATGAAATTTCTGACTTTGATAAACTTTCAAACTATCTACAAAAAGTAATTCCTTTGCACTTTGATAAAAAGAATTTTAAGTGGGGAGAATTAATTGAAAACAAGATTTATCAAATATGTAAGCTACACAATTCAACATTTGAACTAATTAATCTTAAATTACAAGTAAATAGTCGTTCAGAATCTCTTTATAGACCATATTTCAATTCTTCTTTTAGTAACCAAGAAGCTCAGGAACCTTTATTTAAGGAAATTAAAAAGGATAAAACATTTCTTGGTGTTGTTTGGGGTTGCTTGAATTCTACTCGTGATAAAATTGATGATAAAGAATTAAGAGGTTTTATTATTAAAAAACAAGGATTTTCAATTGGTAATCGAGAGAATTTGAGAAAATCATTTGGAGCAAGCACTACTCACTTTGATAGATATATTGGGGAGGTTATCTTAGTGAATTCCGAAATTTTACCAAATGCAGCAAGAAATGATTTTGAATATTCTAATTTACGAACAATGTTTTATAGTTCATTAAAGGATATCGGCAGCTACTACAATACACATTCAAATAAGTTTCAGGAGGAAAATCTAGCAGAAGTTCAACTTGAAGAAAATTTGGCTGAATACAAACAAATTCTAACTGACTTCAATCCTAATGATGATAATCCGGAAAATTTAATATCCTTGATAATTCGTTTAAGAAACATCAATAATTTTATATCAAAAAAGTATAAAAAATTAAGCATTGAGAAACAAGCAGATGCAAACTCACTAAAGATTCAAGTCAAAGATCTTGAAAAAACTATTCAAAGTAAAATCAATGTTTTAGCTGAAACGAAACGAAATAAAATAAATCACAGTAAACTAAAAAATGATATTGCTTCAAAACTAAAAGACATCAAAACAAAAAGTCGATCATTTAAAAAATACGAAACGTTGACTCAGCTTTTTGAAGATATTGACATATCGGTAGATGATAAAATGAAAAAAGTTTTTTCAATTATTGATGAAACATTTATTCAAGCATTAGCATCAACGAAAGAAGATTATTATATCCTATTAAACGAATTGAAAAACGAAATATTAAATCAAGATTTAGATTAATGCCAATATCATTTAATTCACCATCTAAGCAAGTAATTCGCAATAATTGGAGTGCCCCACTACTTGAATTTATTTGCAGTAAGCTAAAAAAGAAATTATTCTATTTAGGATTACCATCATCAGAAGCAGAAGACATAAAAACTTGGATTGATTATTTATATAGAGTTTATGCATTTCAATGTAGGCAGTATCCTTTTCCTTCTGACGATACACAACCAAGAGACGAAATATTAAAATTAGAAGATAATTTATTAGTGCTTGAAAGAACAAAGAAGTTGGAAACATTTGAGGTATTTGATGGCTACATTGAAGAAGTATTAATTAATGGAAAAGATAATTCACCTAACACAAAAGTATTTTCGCAAGATGAAATCGTAACATTATATAACCTTGACTTTTGCAATCAAATTACTGAACCACAAAAAATATTCAACGAAAATGGAGAAGAGGTTTCAGCATACAAAATGGATGCTCTCAATAAATTAATTGAGTTTCAAAGTAAGGTCGTAAAGAACTCATCAAAGTTCATTCTATTCTTAACAATTCATTCAAGCTATTCAGGAGATTCTCTAAATGACTTTGTTCAAAACCCACCAATTAATTTTCTTGTCAACTATTTTCAAAAATTAAATAATTTATCAAAAACAGAAAAACGCAAAAGAATATTAAGAGCTTTCGTTTATGATAATATAAATTCTATATTTTCTCATTATGGTTTTAATTCGGAATTTCTACCAGTAATTAATTATACAGGTAACGGTAATCATAAATTACTTCATTTTACAGTAATTGGAACTAAAATGTCGCTAACAGCAGGTAGGGCAACTGCATTTCAGAAAATTGAGAGTTTCGTTTCAGAAAAATTTATAGATATTGAGAATAATACTTTTCAAAATATTGTGTCAGATATGGAAGAAAAAGATGTTAACGTAAATTCTTTAAACGTGTTTAAAAATTCCAAAACATTCAAAAAATTATGGGTATAAGTAGAAATATATTATTAATAGAGCCCAACTATAAAAATAAATACCCACCTATTGGCTTAATGAAATTAGCCACTTACCATAAAATGCTTGGCGATAAAGTTGTTTTTTACAAAGGAGAATTGAAAGAATTTATTATTGAGCAATCAGTTGACTTATGTATAAATAAATTGTCAAAAATTGATAGCTCGATTAACTGGAAAGCTAATTATTTTAAAATATACGAATATATAAAAAAGCGTAACGCATTCTCAATAGAGGAAATTGGAATAAACGACTCTAAATATGAAATTCTACTTTTAAATGCCTTAAAATATTATAAAGATTACTATTGGAAAAAAGAATTCAGAAATGATCATCATTGGGATAGGGTTTATATTACAACTTTATTTACTTTTCATTGGGGAATTACAATTAAAACAATAGAGTTTGTAAAACAACTTGTAAAATCAGAAAATGACATTTGGGTAGGAGGTGTTATGGCTTCAGTAATTCCTAAAGAAATTAAACAAATTACAGGACTTAAAAATATCCATGTTGGGTTACTCAATAAATCTGGTATTTTAGATAAGAATAATATAATAGTCGATAACCTTCCCTTGGATTATTCAATACTTGATGAAATAGATTATAAATATCCTGAAAATAATGCGTATTATGGTTATACGACAAGAGGTTGTATTAGAAAATGTGAATTTTGTGCAGTTCCAATAATTGAACCTAAGTTTAATAAATATATCCCATTGACCGAAAATATTACTGGTGTAACTAAAAAATACGGTGAAAAGAGGAATCTACTTTTGTTAGACAATAATGTATTAGCTTCGCCACGTTTTCGTGACATAATAGCAGAAATTAAGAAGAATGGTTTTGACAAAAAGCAAAAGTTTCATGAATCAAATCAATTAAAAATTGCAGTTAGTAATCTTAGAAAAAACCAAAACGAAAAAGCATACATAAATAAAGCAGTAACAATTTTTAATGAATTACTTGAAAGAATAAATAGTAAACAAAAACAAGAAATATACAATTTGTTATCCGAGAATAATCTGTTAAAGCCACAAACTGCTATAAAAAAGAAAATTCTTGATGTTTTTCCGATTATTAATCCACTATATGAAAAGTATAGAAATAAAATACCAAAACAGCGATACGTAGATTTTAATCAGGGAGTTGATGCACGCTTACTAACAGAGGAAAAGGCAAGACTATTAAGTCAAATACCTATTAGACCGCTTAGAATTGCTTTTGACAGCATGAAATATGAAGAAGAATATTTAAGTGCAATTTTTCGAGCTAAAAAATATGGAATAAAACATTTCTCAAATTACTTACTTTATAATTTCGAGGATAAACCAGTAGAACTTTATCAGAGGTTAAGAATGAATGTTGAATTAAGCGATGAATATAAAATTAATATTTATTCTTTCCCGATGAAATTTCATCCAATTTTCGGGGATTATCATTTGAATAGAGACTTTTTAGGCAAACATTGGAATAGAAAATTTATAAGAGCAGTTCAAGTAATATTAAATGCTACAAAAGGAAAAATTGGTACTGGTAAAAGTTTTTTCTATAAAGCATTTGGGCGTGATGAGGAAGAATTTCACAAACTTCTATATATGCCTGAGACATATTTGCTTTTCAGGTTCTTTTTTGAAAAGGAAGGATTTACAAATGATTGGTGGAATAGTTTCAAATCATTGACAGCTAAAGAAATGATTTTAGCAAAAGTAATAATTGAAAAGAATGATTTCAAGCAAATTGATAAGATTACAAAAAACGCTAAAATTATAAACGTTTTAAAGCATTATACAATTTCTAGAGATCAAATTGCTAATTCAAATTCAGCACTTTCAAAATTAAAAGTGAAGTTTGACAAATTGGAAAAATCGGAAAAATATGGTGTTTTAGAATCAATAGAATGTGTATAAAATGAAACAAATAGCCCTGCCATGTTTATTGTTGCAGTTGATTAAACTAAAGACTTTATATGGAAAACAAACAATGAGCTTTATTTTAAAGCCTGTAATTTCATAATTCATCACCCCCAACCCTAATAATATTTATTCTGCACATTACATTGGGCATTCCCCTACGGGTCGGGCTTTTCGCTGCAATCTTTTTGCAGGAAACAAAAAGGATTTCCGCTACAATCCCTAATGCTATTTAGATTTCAGATATAGAGATATAATAACATTACTTTATTTTCGTTTTTATAATGTTAAAAGTTTTATTCTAATAGCAATGGACGATTACGAAAATCTTGAACGTTACGATAACATGATGAATTTCTTCGATAAATGGGAAAAAGAAAGAGAAGAAAACAATCGTAAAGCAACAGAATTTATAGAACATGTTTCAACAGAGTTAATACAAGTTGCTGTTAAATATTTTCCCGAAACCGAAGAACACAAAAGCAAATTTTACCAACCTTTAAAAGATAGGTTGTTTGTTATGGCATCCGAATTTCTCGATTCATCCGACAGCATACTTTATCCTGCCAATGAAAAAGAAGACACCTTCCCCAATTATTACATTCCCGAGAGAGATCAAACAGAAATAGAACGAATTTATCGCGAAAACATTCTTAAAACCATGCCTAAAGAACAACATGCATATTTTATTAAACTCGAAGACGAACGTATAAAAATCGCATCTTTCGATAGTGAATTCATATTTCAATCCCACGATAAAATTAAAGAAATACTTTTAATTCACTACCCCGAAATAGTTGATTATTCGGCAAATAATTTACGATTTATTAATTATTACTCCTATATGTTTGCAAAAGAATATTTAGATGAATTTTATTACTATGCCGGTAATTTTATAATAGATCGGTTCCCCTAATGAAGAATTGATAAATAATTATAAGGAAGTTATAAATAATGTTACATAATCCTATTTTCAACTTGAAAACAGTTACTATTCTTTTACATAATCGCATTTTCACTTTATACACAGCCATTTTCATTTTACATTATTGCATTTTTACTTT
>JAVHRJ010000513.1:0-2011 GCA_036171595.1 Bacteroidales bacterium | reverse complement strand
AGGCTCAATTACATTAGTTCGGCAGCTCAGCACGCAAGACCTAGGCACTAAATCAGCTAATGGAAAGAATTTTGAATTATCACGAGTTTCTAATCCAGGTGCTTTGACTAATTCAATTACTGGATTATTGAGTACACAAAATTGTGGACAAAAAAATGTTACAATAACTTTAGACAATCAAGGTATAGTTACTTCTGCAACAGGTTTAGACGCGCCTGTTTCAGGTAGAGCATACGCTGACTTAGGAGTGTTTATAGGTCATTTTAGAACGGGTGCTAGCGATGGCTGGAATCAGTTTTCGATTATGGGATATTATTTTAGTAATACATTAAATGGGAAAGTTGGTTTAGACGCAACTAGCTGCGGTAATACTTCGGCTCAACTTATAAGACAAGACGCATCAGGCATTTTTACTACTAATTCTAAAACAACAAAAATTGAAATATTTCCAAACCCTGCAAACGGAATTGTTACAATTAATGTAAATAATGCAAATTTTGAAATTGCAGAAATTAATATATTCAATGTAATTGGCACTTTAGTTAAATCTGAAATTCTAAAACAGAACAATCGACAAATTAACATTAGCGATTTAAATAACGGAATTTATACTATTACAATTAAATCAAAAGAATTAACAGAAAACCAACGACTAATAATTCAAAGATAACATTAACAGGATATAAAAACCATATATAACAAAAGCTTACAAATAATTTTAATCGGTTAAAATTGAATAAGTGTGGATTATATAATTGTTAATTTTTTCTAATAAAACATTTTATTTTTAAAATATTCTTACTATTTTTTTGAAAAATGTTTTTATTAATATTTTATAGCTTAATATTTGATGAAAATTTTTTAATTTCTTATTAAATAATCGAAATTTAAACATAAGAGGAGTTCTATAAATTAAATTTTACCACAAAGTGCACTAAGAAAAAATTCACAAAGAACACTAAAAACTCAATAAGAGTAATCCTTTGGGAACTTTGTGCATTCTTTGTGTTCTTTGTGGTTAGTTCTTTTTTTGAATTTTTAGAACCCACCATAAGTAATAATTACTATTAAATTAAAATTTACAACAATTAAAAACAAAATGAATAACAATGTCGATCTTTATTTTAACAAAATGCAAAAATGGCAAAAAGAATTAGAGAAACTAAGAATAATCGTTCTTGACTGCAATTTAACCGAAGAATTAAAATGGGGTGCACCTTGTTACACGTTTCAGAAAAGCAACATAGTTTTAATACATGTGTTTAAAGAATATTGTGCAATTTTGTTTTTTAAAGGTGCCTTATTAAATGATAACAAAGGTGTTTTAGTTCAACAAACAGAGAACACGCAGGCAACACGCCAAATTCGATTTACCAATGTTCGAGAAATAAAAGAGAGGGAAGCCATCATAAAAGACTATATTAATAAAGCTATAGAAATTGAGAAATCTGGTTTAAAAGTAGAATTAAAAAAACCTTCAGAATTCAAAATTTCAGAAGAATTTCAAAACAAATTAGACGAAAATTCAGCATTAAAAACTGCTTTTTATGCATTAACACCAGGACGACAAAGAGCCTATCTTCTTTATTTTTCGGCACCCAAACAATCTATAACTAGAAAAGCAAGGGTTGAAAAATATATGCAGCAAATTACAAATGGAAAAGGATTAAACGATTAAAAAACAAGAAATACTTGTAACTTAATAATTAAATATAATTTTGAGATAAAATAATTTTTATAAATGAATTTTAAAGCGATTATATTATTATTTATTACACTTTGTTTGTTTTCTTGTAAAAAACGAGTTGAAAAAGAAAGACCCGAATTTATTGGAAATTGGTATTCAACATATAGTTCAAGTGCAGACTTTTGGTATGAAATTAAAATTGACAAAAACAGTAATGGAATATACTTTGAATACACCGCACTTGGCGGTGGTCCTGTAACAATTAGAGGCAAAGCAAGAGCAAACGATAAAAAACTTAAAATTGGAAGAATTTCTAATTTTAAA
>JAVHRJ010000512.1:0-2012 GCA_036171595.1 Bacteroidales bacterium | reverse complement strand
GTAACTAATAACTCGTAACTAATAACTCGTAACTAATAACTCGTAACTAATAACTAAATAAATGTTTAGACCCAGAATAATTCCCGTTTTACTTTTAAAAAATCAAGCCTTAGTTAAATCTATTGCCTTTAAAAATTACAAATATATTGGCGATCCTATAAATGCAGTAAAAATATTTAACGATTTAAAAGCCGACGAGTTAGTGTTTTTAGATATTTTGGCTACCAAAGAAAACAGAACCATTTCTTTGGATTTTGTTAAAAACGTTGGCGAAGAGGCAAATATGCCTTTTGCTGTTGGCGGTGGAATAAAAACAATTGAAGATATTCGTAAAATTATTGAAACTGGAGCCGAAAAAGTAATTATTAATAGCTATGCTGCAAAAAATCCTAATTTTATTCGTCAGGCCTCCGAAACTTTTGGCTCCTCAACTATTGTCGTCTGTATTGATGTAAAAAAGAAGTTTTTAGGAAAAATTGAAACTTGGGTAAATGCAGGAACAAAATCAACTGGTTACCAACCTAATGAATTTGCTAAACTTATGGAAGAAAAAGGAGCCGGCGAAATTATTATTCAATCAATTGAAAGAGATGGAAAAATGGAAGGTTATGATATTAATTTAATTAAAAGTATATCGCAATCGGTTAGTATTCCTGTAATTGCATTAGGCGGTGCAGGTAACTTAACCCATTTAAAACAAGCATATAATCAAGGCTTTGCAAACGGATTAGCAGCGGGTAGTTTATTTGTTTATCACAGTAAAACCAAAGGTGTTTTAATAACTTACCCCGATAAATCGGAAATTGATTTTAATAATATTTAGTTGATTTTTGTATATCAAAAAACACTAAATTTACCCGTTTTTATGCTACAAATATTTTTAATAAATGACCTATAAGCAGTGCACCCGTTGCGTAATGGATACCAGTGATTCGGAAATCACTTTTAACGAAAATGGACATTGCAATCACTGCGAAGAATATTTTGAAAACACATCTAAACGAACATATTTAGGAAAAGAAACCGACCAAACTCTTGCTAAAATTGTCGAGAAAATTAAAAATTCCGGAAAAAATAACGAATACGATTGTGTTTTAGGATTAAGTGGTGGAATTGATAGTTGTTACTCTGCATATATTGCGAAACAACTAGGATTAAGAGTACTAACGGTTCATTTAGATAATGGATGGAATTCAGATACCGCTGTTACAAATATTAAATATGTTGCCGATAAACTTGGTTTCGATTATCAAAGTTATGTTTTAGATTGGGAAGAGTTTAAAGATTTACAGCTATCATTTTTAAAAGCTTCTGTTCCCGAGGCCGAAACACCTACAGATATAGCCATACTCGCAGCTTTACATAAAGTTGCAGCAAAATATAACATTAAGTACATAATAAGTGGTGGAAATTTTGTAACAGAAGGTATTTTGCCCAAAAGCTGGCATTACGATGCAAAAGATGAAAAATATTTAAAAGCAATTCATAAAATATTTGGAACAAAAAAACTTAAAACATTTCCAACTTTTGGCTTTTTAAAAGAAATGTATTACAAGTTTTTTAAAGGAATAAAAATTATTTATTTGCTTAATTATGTTCCTTACTCTAAAAAAGAAGCCATGCAAGTAATTGAAAAAGAACTCGATTGGAAATATTATGGAGGTAAGCATTACGAATCGAAATACACTGGATTTTTACAATCGTACATATTGCCCGAAAAATTTAATATTGATTATAGGTTAGCTACATTTTCGACACAAATATGCGCAGGCGAAATTACACGCGAAGAGGCTTTAGCTGAATTAAAAAACAAATCATATAATTCCGAAATAATTAATGATGAAAAAGTGTATGTATGTAAAAAACTTGGCATTTCGGTAAACGAATTTGATGAAATAATGCAAATGCCTGCAAAAACTCATTCTGATTATCCAAACAATCAAAAAACCTTAGAGTTTATTTATAAAATTTATCGAAAATTTATTAAATAATTTAAACCCAACAGGTTTTTA
>JAVHRJ010000511.1:0-2018 GCA_036171595.1 Bacteroidales bacterium | reverse complement strand
TCTAACCATTTTTCAATTGGTGTGTACGATGTTGCATTTAAGTTTATTTCTGAAATTACAATACGTGCTTTATTGTCTTTAAACTGTGTTGTAACAGTATATTGAACAATCCCTTTCATTGTTTGAATACCGTTTTTATCGGCAGGATTAAGAATTTTTATTTGATGTTTACCCATTATTTTTCCATTTGTAGCATCTTGTTCGCGAATTACTCCTGTTGGATTTTTGTAAAATTTACGAAACCATTTTTGCCCTTTGTTATATAACGAATCTTTACTAGATGTAACCTCAACAACCTTAGAGTAAGTAATTAGCTTTGAATCCTGGTCAATTGGAAGTTGAGGTTCCTGGTATTCTTCTTTTTGAGAAAAAGCAAAACCGTTTAATAAAACAAAAAACATTACAATTGAAAATGTCTTTAAATTGCTTAAGGTTGAATTTGTTGTTGTGTTCATATTTTTAAATTTTATTTTTTAATAAAAACATTTGCAAAATAATAATATTCCACAAACGATTGTACAAAAATTGTTCTCCATTTTTAAATTTTTTAATTAAGGTCGCAATATGTTCATAATTAAACAATTGAGTTTTGTTGATGGATTCTAAATTTAAAAACTCGTCTATTAAATAGCTTAATTCGTTGTTTAGCCATTTATTTAGTGGAATAGAAAACCCTTTTTTAGGACGATCAAAAAAATCTTGCGGGTAATATTGTAACAATAATTTTTTTAATAAATATTTTTGCTCTCCATTTTTAATTTTTAGCGAATGGTGCAAATTTAAAGCAAAAGTGATAATTCTGTAATCGAGAAAGGGAACTCTGACTTCCAATGAATATTTCATCGAAGCTCTATCAACTTTTACAAGCAGGTCGTCGGGTAAATAGTATTGTAAATCAAATAGCGATTGATTTTCGGATGGTAATAATTTTCTATTTGTTAATGGAGAATTGTATTTAAAAGATTCGTAAGATTTTAAATTTGGCAAACACATTTTTTCAATTTCTTGCTCACTAAAAAAATATTGTTCCTGCGAAAAAATATGACTTTGTAAATTATCAGTGTTTCTATAATTAAATAAATGAGAAACTCTTTTTTGGCGGTTATTTCCAAGGTTTAATGTTTTTGAAATAGGGGTTTTTAAATTTGAATAAAATGGGTTTGTTAATTTATTTGCCCATTTGTAAGCACCATAACCATGAAAAAGTTCATCGCCACCATCGCCCGAAAGAACCATTTTTACATCAGTTGCTGCCATTTTAGAAACTAACATAGTTGGAATAGCAGATGAGTCGGCATAAGGTTCATCGTATGTTGTTAAAATTTCGGGAATCAAATTAATTGCTTCGTTTTCCGATAATATATATTCGTGGTGATTTGTATTTAAATGCTTTGCCATTTTCGAAGCAAAGGGTGCTTCGTTAAAGGCTTGTTCTTTAAATCCAATTGTATAAGTGTTTATTGGTGTGTTATTTGTTTTTGCCGCAATAGCTGTAATTAATCCAGAATCAATTCCACCACTTAACAACGTGCCAAAAGGAACATCACAAAACATTCTCGATTTAACGCTATCGGTTAAAAGCTCATCTAAACTCAATAGGGCTTCGGTTTCGTTATTTATTGTATTTGGTTCAATTTGGGAATTAATATTCCAATAATCGTTTATTTGCAATTTGTTATTTTCGTAAATTGCAAATTTTCCTTGTGGAAATTTATTTATATTTTTATAAATAGAGTGTGGAAAAGGAATGTATCCAAGGTGAAGATAACTTTTAATAGCATTGTAATTTATTTCTAATTTTTCAGAAATATATTTAAACTTAGTTATTGCTTTTAACTCAGACGAAAAGGCAAAAATGTTTTCATTTAAAAAATAATAAAGTGGTTTAATTCCCATTCTATCGCGGGCAATAAATAAGCTATTTTTTTCTTTGTCGAGAATTACAAATGCGAACATTCCATTTATAAGTGAAGGAAGTTTTTCGCCAACAATAGCATATAATTCAAGAATTGTTTCAG
>JAVHRJ010000510.1:0-2019 GCA_036171595.1 Bacteroidales bacterium | reverse complement strand
AATCGTGCCAATTGTTAATGCAAGCTTTTGCCGATGAGGTAATTAATAAAATTTCTGTTACGCCATTACGAAACGAAATTAACGGTTTGGTTGAAAAACGATTGCGAGGAGAACTTTCGCGTTGTAACAGATGTAAAGTAAATTGCGGTTAATTTAAAATAATGAGACCTGTAGTTGCGATGTTGCTTTTATTTAAGGCTCTGTCGTACATATAAAAATCGAATTTTACAGAATCCCATTCGGTAGGCACATAAAAATCTAAATCCACAAAAATTGTACATTTAATAGTTTTATTTTGCCCAATTGGTTCAATATAACTAGTTCTAAAATTAAATGGTGAGGCTAAATCTATTAAACTGTAAGTTCCATCTTTTAGCTCATACATGTCAATAAATAAATTGTTGTAATGTATGCTTGAAGTATCGAATGGAGGAAATGTATCACCACTTTTATATCCAATGTCTCCATTACCATCAATTAAATAATATGTAAGAGTGGCGCGTTTAATAGCGTTTTCTAATGTGTCGTGATAATCTTTAATTGGAATAGAAAGAAATTTTATTTCGGGTATTTCAGAATATTTAACAGGCTTTTTACACGAAACCCAAATTAACGAAAAAGCAATTATTATAAAGTATATAAATTTCATTTTTAGAATAATGAATTGTAATTCAAAATTAATAAATAATTGTACAATTTTTATAACTTACGTTATTTTTTTCTAAAGTAAATTGTAATAGGAACACCTTTGAAATTATATAAAGCTCTAATTTTATTTTCTAAAAACCTTTTATACGGATCTTTAATGTATTGTGGCAAATTGCAGTAAAATGCAAAACAAGGGAAAGGAGTTGGTAGTTGAGTTACAAACTTTGTTTTAACAAATTTCCCTTTGTATGCTGGAGGTGGATATGTTGAAATTACTTCTAGTAATATTTCGTTTAATTTATGTGTAGAGATTTTTAATTTACGATTGTTAAAAACCTCAATTGCTGTCTCTAAAACTTTATGAATTCTTTGTTTTGTTATTGCTGAAGTGTATATAATTGGTACATCAACAAATGGTTCTAGTTTTTCTTTAATGTTTTTTGAATAAGCGTCGGTAGTTTTATTATCCTTTTCAACTAAATCCCATTTGTTTACTAATATTACTACTCCTTTATTATTGTGAATAATTAAACGAAAAATATTTATATCTTGAGCTTCTATTCCTCTTGTAGCGTCAATCATGAGCAAACAAATATCTGAGCTCTCAATTGTTTTAACTGCTCTCATTACAGAATAAAATTCTAAATCTTCAGAAACTTTCCCTTTTTTTCTAAGTCCAGCTGTATCTATAAGAAAGAAATCCATTCCAAACTTATTGTATCTAGTATAAATAGAGTCACGAGTTGTACCTGCTACTGGTGTAACAATATGTCTCTCTTCTTCAATTAAAGTATTTAAAAGAGAAGATTTCCCAGCATTTGGACGACCAACTATTGCAATTTTTGGCAATTCTGACATGTCAAATTCGCTATCTGTATTTGGCAAATATTTTATAGCTTCATCGAGTAATTCGCCAGTACCACTTCCTGTAATTGATGAAATACAAAATACTTCACCTAGTCCAAATTTATAAAAAATTTGTGCATCGGCAATTTGATTATTATTGTCTACTTTATTTGCAACTAGAATAATTTTTTTTGAGCATTTTCTTAAAATTTCAGCAACCGCTAAATCTAAATCTGTAATTTCGTTATACACATCAACTAAAAATAATATTACATCGGCTTCATTTATTGCAAGTTTTACTTGTTTGCGTATTTCACCTTCAAAAACATCATCCGAATTAACTACATAACCTCCGGTATCAATTACCGAAAATTGATTACCACACCATTCGCATTTTCCATACTGACGATCGCGAGTTACACCGCTAGTTTCATCAACAATTGCTTGTCTAGAACCTACCATTCTGTTAAATAAAGTTGATTTCCCAACATTTGGGCGACCTACAATTGCTATTATTCCTGACAT
>JAVHRJ010000509.1:0-10480 GCA_036171595.1 Bacteroidales bacterium | reverse complement strand
TGACGTAACACTCTTGTCTTAGCTAGTAATTGATTTGCATCAATCGAATTATTGGATTTTATTATTCCGCAGATACCGCACATAATTAATTTAATTCCGCTATAGTATCTGAGATGGTATGATGTAATTTATAACTTAATTTTAAAAGCAAATTTGAGCATTCAGGTCTATCGGTATCATTTAAGTGGGAATGTTCAAAAATAATTACTTTCGGTCTCAATATTTCAAAGGGTATGGTTTTAATAATTTCATAATCATAACCCTCTGTATCAATAACCAATAAATCAACTTTAGTTATATTATGTTTAAGTAATAAGGAATTTAAGTTCAAGCATTTCACATCTTCAGTAGTAATCCAATCTTCCTTGTTTTTTGGTAAAATAATATTTTCTTCCTTTGCAATTAATTCTGCATACCCCGCATCAAGAATCCTTTTTAGGTCATCTTTAATAAAAGAAGATACCCCAGAGGCTCGTCTTGAGTTAGAAAACGAAATTTTGAATATTTTTTTAATCTCCTCCTTATCGCTGATTGCCACATTTTCAAAAGTTACTTTTTTAAATTTTGAATAATTGTCTCTCAACCGTTCAAAAATTATTCTTTGAGGTTCAATTAATAATCCGTTCCAATTATCTCTTCTTATAAATTTAAAAAATGGGTCATTCATCTTACCATCATTAGCACCTACCTGGATAAAAAATAAATTATCAATATTATTTTTTGAGAAATTATCAAGGAATTTCTCTAATTCATTTTTAGGTTTATAAATATATTTATAATAAATCCTAAAGAATAAGTCATTATTATAAATCAATTCTCTTATTTTACTTTTTAACATATCTTTCAATCAGATTATCAAACGCAATTTTATTATTTATAACAATAGTTTCCCATGAATAAATACTAAGTGCAGTCTCTCTTAATTTATTAAATTTTATTTCTTGTTCAAGTATTTTCCGAATTGCAATTTTAATACTACCATAATCATCTGCAAAAATTCCTATATCCTTCACATTAATCCCAGCGTAATTTCTTAAGGATTCTCCAACTACCGGTGTGTTACAAAGCGCTGCTTGTACTGGCAGCATACCTATTCCTAGAAATATCATATCTGGTTTATATTTTGGTAAAACATAAACATCTGCTGCAGATAAATACATATAAAGTTCAGTTTGTAAAATATAACCGTAAAGTATTGCCCCGGAGTTTTTAGCTTTCTGGTACAATGGATCAGATTTTTCATTCCCGGCGAGTATAAGTTCAACATCATTTCTTTCTTTTTTTATTTCCTCATAAACATCAATAAGTATATCTGGTCTCTTAGTGTAATTGAGACTTCCAATATATAGAATATATTTTTGATCGGGATTTAACCCCAACTTTCGTCTTGCTTCTTTTTTATCAATAGGTATAAACATTTCTTCATCAACTCCTGTTGTACTAACTTCAATCGTTATTTTTTTATTTGCTTTTGGAAGGTAGTTAATAATTCTTTTGTCTAATACAAAAAAGACATCAATGAATTTGAAGGCATACCACTCCAATGGAATTTGGAGTGCATAAAATAATTTTTTAATACCTTTATTTATTTTGTACTTATAAATAGCCGATGCTTCACCGTGATGCTGAATCACTAATGGAAAATTCTTAAGATGAATAGCAACACTGTAAAAAAGCAAGTGTCTTATGCTTGAAATATTAAATACAACATTAAGATTTTCTTTTATAAATTTTTTAAGATATTTAATCAGTATAGGCGAATAATGGCCGAATTTCGCAATTCTCTTTGACGGAAAAACAATAAATTTTACATTTTCTATCTCTTTTTCATAAATTTTTTTAACTCTCGAATCCACTTTCCAGCATTCAACCAATATGTCCGGATTGTATTTCCTAAATTTCCGTGCATATATAGAACCGAATCCATAAGTAAAGAATTTATCACCATCATCAACTGTATTTGGATAACGTTCATCGATAAAATTATAATCTATGTAAACTACTTTATACATTAAAGACATTCTTTTTTGGCAGCACCCTATTTTTAAGCTTAAAAAATTTCTTGAAAAATTCTTTTTCTATTCTTGCAATTTTTCTTGGCAGTTTAGGAGAAATATCATCATAATATCTTGGCGGTGTTTTCATGATTGTTTCAAACTCTTGTTTTGTCAAAGCAAGCTTTTTAGGCACATAAATTAAATGTTGACTTAAATCATCTTTTTGATAAAGTGGTTCTCTCATTTTTTCTAAAGCTTCGCCACGTGTAATTTGCTTCGCAATTATTAAAGAAGACAGATGCGCCCTTCTTTTATCAAAGCCGAATTTTGTAGGTAGAATATAAGATTGAAAAAAGCGTGTATAAATTGATTCATGGTGCTTACCCCCATAATCCCGCCACCCAAGTTCATTTATTAAAAATAACTTTGCTTTTTCTTTATCATAGTCAATAAAGTCAAGTAAACTGTATGTCTTTTGTCTAATAATCCTGTCAAAATAAAATTTTTTTATCAAATTTGTATGGGGAAAGGTTTTTATTCTTCCTTTACCGTATAATTTATTAACTTGCTTAATATATGCCCAGTCCGAGTACCCTTGCGACCATGCTCTAGGTAATATTGATTCACTCGAATGATTAGTCCCTGCTATAATTGGTACGCCTTCTTTTGCAGCCATTTGCCTTAGTACAGCAAAGATTGCGTGATCTGTAGGGATTTCTGAATCAGGTGTAGATGCTTTTAAAAAAGCAACTTGTAATTCTTTAAACTCCTCCCAATCAAGGACATGCGTATAAAGTTCAATATTCAATTTGTTTAATACTTTTTGAATATTTGATACCGCTAATTCTGCATCCCATCCATTATCAAGATGTACCGCAAGCGGTCGAAGCCCTAAATTTTTTACTATATACGCTAAGTATGTACTATCAACTCCACCACTAACTCCAATAACACAATCATATTTTTTATTTTTACCATTTTCCTTTAGTTGTTCAACTAATATTTGTAAATATTTTTCTTTATTTACTGGGTGCCTCATTTTTTCAACAATTAGTGCCGTTGTACAATGGTTACAGTATCCCGATTCATCAAAAGTAATTTCTGGGTCACTTGTATCCATAATACATCGTTTGCAGATTTTATATTCCCTAATATTTTTCACCAGTATTTTTCTCCTGCTAATTTACTGACCGCATAGGGGGATAGGGGGTTAGGCATCATACCTTCGTGCTTTGGCAACTCCGGATTATCACCATAAACAGAAGAAGAAGCGTAAACTACACGCTTTACACCGGAGTCTTTTGCAGCTTCGAGTATATTTAGTGTTCCAACAACGTTAACTTCATTTGTAGTAATCGGGTCTTTAATAGAGCGGGGAACAGAAGGAAGCGCCGCCTGGTGTAGCACAACATCAATCCCTTTCATAGCCTGGTTAACAGTATGGTAAGAACGGATATCACCTTCAATAAGTTCAATATCCTTTTGGAAGTCGCGAAGGTTTTCGCGTTTACCCGTAGCAAAATTATCCAGTACACGGACTTCATAACTACGTTTGAGTAGTTCTTCTACGATATTTGAGCCTATGAAGCCTGCACCGCCAGTCACTAGGAATTTCAAAATATTTCTCCTATAAAATTTAAAGCTACTTTTCTCTTGAAAGAAAAGTACCAAAAGTTCAAGACTACGAAACAAACGCTAAAATTATTTCGATACTCCGCTGGAATAAAATAACCTGCCTACCGGACAGGCAGGCTCACACGTAGGAACGTGCTCAAACAGATTTTATTCCTAGTCGCTTCGTTACTCATAATTTTTATACGCGTTTTTTTCAATGTCATTTCATCGAAAGATATTTCTTTACCCCAAAGTCTTCGACGGGGCAGGCGGAATTTATTTGATGTCATACATTTTTAAAAACAAAGTTATCTAAAACATACACAGAAAAACCGCGTTTGAGAATTTCTTCAACAACGTTGGAACCGATAAAACCAGCGCCTCCGGTAATAAATATATTTGTTACTTATCAATTAGTAATATCTCTCTTTTGTGCAGTTTAAAAACAATAGAAAATTTTTATAAAATAATATTTTCGCTAAAATTATTATGTTGTCAAGAAAAATAAAATGTTATAAAAACAACAATATAAATGAGTTATAAATTAACAAAAATGTTTAATAATTGATAATGGATTAAAAATTGGGGGGAATAATAGTTTTGCTATTAGCTTAGATAAAATCACTTTACCCACAAAATTGTCAGCACAGAATTATAATTAGGCATTGGAATGTTTTGTTCAAACATATAATAATTTTTTTTATAATTTCTGTCTTCCCAAAACCAGGCATCAGCAAGCACCTCCTCCGGTTCAGAATGTTCAATATTAAATAGTAAATAAATTCAATTGTAATCCGCCGCGGCGGAATAAAAGTTAAATGATAAATTTTCAGCAATTTCTAATTCTTAATCTATCTGATTTTAATTTATAAGTTATAATTTCCAATTTGTAATTGTAGATTTTGAATTTGTAATGGGCAGGGGTGAGTTCAGATTTAACACATCCAAGACGCCGCACCGCCTGCCTAGACTCGGCAAGGCTGGCAATGTCATTACTGTAAAGACAACTCGCTGAGTTGTCTTAGATCATTTCGCATAAAAGTCTTCGCCACGCATACAGTCCACCCCAAAGGACAAGATTGCAAATAAAATTATACCAACTTTTCTTATCCCTTCGACTAAGCTCAGGGTAAACTTCAGAAAAGTTGCAAAAGAAGCACGCACTTTAAAAATAAATGCTAAAATCTTGCTTCACTTCGCTAAAAGAAAATAACTAACCCGTAGGAACGGGTTCAAACAGATTTTCTTTTTTAATCCTCCAGAGGCGGACAGACGCTCCGTTACACAGTATTTTTTAACGCATTTCTTTTTATGTGCAAATATTAGATTAGGATAAAACGGCATTTTTTTTAATCCTCCTGAAGCAGATATGCGCCGCTGCGTCTTTACTGTAAAGACAACTCGCTGAGTTATCTCGAATCATTTCGCAATAAGGCTTCGCCACGCAGGAAGGGACTCCTGTGCTACGTAAAGCAAAAAATCCGTTATGGTAATTTATTTTTTTACTCCCTCTCTTAGTAAAAGAGGGCAGGGGTATATTAGAATGACACTCTGGTAAGTAGATTTGCTACGGCATAAAGCCCTAATATTTACGAGTAAATTTCGATTCCTTCCTTAACAATTTTAGCACTAAAAGGATCCTCATCATTAAACTCTGCGGATAAAAAAGGATGGGGTTCAATCACTTCATCAAATTGCCTGCAATATTTCATCAACTCTAGCCTTGTTGAAAATCGGTCTTTAGAATAACTTTTTAAAACGATTGCGATATCAATATCGCTGTTATCATTCCCTTTATTGTTAGCTTGTGAACCAAATAAAAATACTTTTTCAACAGGCAATCCATCTTTTAAAAGCAAACTGTAAAATCTGTATACCACATCTCTTACTTGTTCAATTGATCTATAAGCCATAACCTTAATTCACTTATTTTTATTTGATAATAATGCGTAAACTCTAAATCCGCTTTCTTATAAAATTCTTTTTTATAATCAGGGTATCTTGCTTCAATATTAAAAGCAGTAATTACATCTAATAAATCTGCAAGCGTATTGTCAATCTCTAAACCAGCCGCAATTGCCAGCTTATTTAAATCGTGAATTTTAGGTAAAGACTCAACATTGTTTTTAATAGCCAATGCTTTTAATAACTTTTCTATAACAATATGTCCAAGGAATAAACACCAAACGTAATCTTTACTGTCATATAAATTTTTCATAGCATGCAAATCTAAATCTGATGCATCAATCCAATATTTTATTAGTTCATCTTTAATCATAGTACTAAAATATAAATAAATAAATTTTAATCACAACTTCAGCCCATCCGCGGTCCCCAGCTTCGCAGCCAGCCTCGCCGCCCACTTCGCCGAATCGAGGCGAGAGTTTAGGCAGGCGAGCGGAACGTGCTACATAAAAATTCCTCCATTTAATAAAGAGCCTGGTCCCGATTGCTGTTCGGGAGAGAGGGCAGGGGTGAGTTTGAATAACACACATAAAAGGCTTCGCAACGCTCGAAAGGATTCGTGCGCTACGTTAAGCATTATAAATCAGCCCTCATTCTTCTTGGTTGTCGCGAACCATTTTGCGATATTTAATTTATGCAGTTTGTAATTAGAGGCTACGCCACGCATAAAAGGATTTATGCGCTGCACTTGTACATCAATCATACCGCCGCGGCTGACAAGACTGCAAATAAAAATTATTCCAACTTTTCTTATTGTAAGAAAAGTTGCAAAAGAAGCACGCACTTTAAAAATAAATGCTAAAATCTTGCTTCACTTCGCTAAAAGAAAATAACTAACCCGTAGGAACGGGTTCAAACAGATTTTCTTTTTTAACGCTCCGTTACACAGTATTTTTTAACGCATTTCTTTTTATGTGCAAATATTAGATTAGGATAAAACGGCATTTTTTTTAATCCTCCTGAAGCAGATATGCGCCGCTGCGTCTTTACTGTAAAGACAACTCGCTGAGTTGTCTTAGATCATTTCGCATAAAAGTCTTCGCCACGCATAAAAGGATCCGCAGTGGTGGAATGCGCTACATTAACCATCTCCCATCCCCAATCCTTCGGGGCGGGTATTCCATTCCTCTGGGATGAAGAAAAACAAATTTCGATAGGGATGAAATATTTATAGATATATTGTTAAAAACAGTGAATAAAATCCCTTTAGGGATGATATAAAATGCTTTAATTTATTCTAAAATCAGAACAACCGAACCAATTTTCAATCGAAAACATAGTTACTAAATTGACGCCTATTCGATCTATCTGCGTAGCCCAAGGATCGAGGCAAGCTTTTTTATTAAGGGCATCTCTAAAAACTACAAAGTGATCATCGTAAATCCGCTTTATTCTGGTATTCCATTATTCCAGTATTTCAATATTCCAGTATTCCAATATTCCGTTATTCCAATATTCCGTTATTCCACTCATCCTCTTCAAAACTTTTCCGTAGCTGCATCAACCAAGTATTTTTTAATTATGTTACTTTCAATTGGCGTATTTACATAGTTCACTTCTTCATCATAATTTATATCGTCAAAATATGTAAGCTGTTCTCTAAAAAGTTTATCATTAAATACTTCACCAAATAATTCATTAGCTCTATTAATTATTTCGTTTAATGAAAAATGATCTTTTAATAAAAAATAAATATCAACATAATCCTTCCATTTTCCTCTGCCGCCTAATGCAAATGCTTTCATGGCTGCAAGATTAATTAGTGTTGGCATTTTTATAATTCCTTCAAAATCAATTGTTTCATTTATACTAAAAGGGAATTGAAAAAAAGTGATTTTTACTTCATTGATCATAAAGTGTATCTGATCCTCTTCTTCTTTAATTAATTGATTTACATTATGTCTGTTTTTAATCAGATAATTTTTAATGCTTTTTCTTTTAATAACTTTCGACGTAAACAGGTCAAAATCAATTGAGTATCTATGTCCCAGGTACAATGCAATAGCTGTACCACCCACTAAAATATAGTCTTTAGAAAAATCCTTTAATAATGGTAATAGTTCAAGTTGATTTTTAGTTAAAATTTCTCTGTGCATGTTTTTGGAAATAAATTTTAAAGTAGTTGATAGTTTTCTTACTATAATTGGGTCTCATTCCTGCAATTTGTTTAAAGAATGTTGCAGATACATTCTCAATTCCAATAAGCTCAAAAAGCTTTTTAATATCTTTTACATATCCATAATTTAAAATTGCTTCTACAATAGATTCCAGGCTTAAAAATTCTTTCTTGTCTTCCGGCACCCACCACCATAGATTGCTGTGCTCTCTAATAAAATTTTTTAATTCAGGCGAATGTTCAGTTATTATTTCCATCTGCAGTAAATATTATAGTTATTATATTCCAAAACCACAGTTTAATTTAATAAAATTTAAGCATTAATAAATTGAATAAATAAAAAGGTTTATTTATCACCCAAATTGTCCACTGCGCTAATTTCGAATAAAAAATTTTCTGACTGTGATAATCAATCTCGTTCATAACTCTTTCACATTTTCTACTGACCTGTTCCTATCAGATCATACATTGCACCTAGTCCGTCGAGTGTGTTGCAGAAGTCAAATCGGTGTCATTTCGACCGGAGGGAGAAATCTTTTCGCGGTAGAATTGAAAGGTTTCTCATCCCGAAAGCATTCGGGATCCTTCGAAATGACCTTTTCAGAGTTGTGCAACAAACTACGCTGCCAGCCTCGCCGGCAGACAGATCGACGCGAGAGTCTAGGCGAGCGTGCAGAGTGCGTTACGTAAAGCAAAAAATCCGTTATGTTAATTTATTTTTTTACTCCCTCTCTTAGTAAGACCTGCCTGCCGACGCGCTTCGCCGATTGTAGGCGAGCAAGGCAGGGAGGGCAGGGGTGAGTTTGAATAACACGCATAAAAGGATTTATGCGCTACATTAACCATTAACCCTCATCCATCCCGCCACGGTCGGGCAGGTATGCCATCCCTCTGGGATGAAGAAAAACAAATCCCGATAGGGACGAAATATTTATAGATATATTGTTAAAAACAGTGAATAAAATCCCTTTAGGGATGATATAAAATGCTTTAATTTATTCTAAAATTAGAACAAACGAACCAATTTTCAATCGAAAACATAGTTACTAAGTTGCCGCCTATGCGATCTATCGGGATAGCCCAAGTATCGGGGCAAGTCTTTTTTATTAAGCAATTCGTTCAATTCGCTAATTAACGAATTAAATCTATTATTCATAATCAGAGTATTGTTTTAATCTGTTCTTCAAAATGTTTTTGAATTTCTGCCAAAGACACATTGTATTTAGGCGAGAGATGTGCGATGTTTTCATCCTCTATATCGTTTATATAAGTAAGCTGCATAGCAAATACTTTTTTTGTAATACCCGGTAAAAATTTAACTGCGAGATTGAAAATGTCCTCAATCCTGAATTTTTCTTTATTCATTACATAGAGATCATAATAATCTCTGAATTTTGCTCTGAGCGAAAGAGTATTAATCTTCATTGCACAAAGTAATTGCAGGTCTGCAGCGTAAATATAATTGGTGATATTAATTCTGTTTTCCTTTAGTGCCTGCCAATCATTAGCAAAGAAAGTAACTTTAATGCCGTCAATGAAGATGTCAAGATAAGTCTCCGATCTATTAGCAATTGACACTTCGCGGTTTTCGGAAATTTTTTTAATTAAGTTATCCGTCTCAAGAGGCAGTTTTTGTTTCCAGGTAAAAAAATTCAGATCCTCAGACAACCGATGGCTTAGATAATACGCAATAGCACTTCCACCGACGAAAGTGAATCCGTTCAGATATTCATGACCTGCCAGTTCGTTGAATAGTGATAGAGTATTATCGGTTAAGAATTTCATTTATCCTTTCAATTCTGCTTTTATTATGCAGCAATAAATATTTTTTGATAGCGTCATCATCATTAGAAATATTGAAAATAAATCTGGCGAGAAAATAATTTAGTTTTTCGAGCCGTTTATCTGGAATTATTGTATTTTCCCAAACACTTTTACACTTTTCTATTCCAAATTTTTTAATGATTTCTTGTATGGGATTAATATCTTCATAGCGCAAAGTATGCTCAATTATAATATTCTCATTCATTTCAATTCCCGAAGAATTAGCATATCCCGGGTAGATGTTTAATTTCTTCATTGCACGTTATATATAGTAACTGTTTCTTTAAGTCCTTTAATAAAACTAACTATTGGTCCAAAATTAAGATTTTTCCTAATCAAATTATACCTCTGTGCGCATTTTAGCATCTTAACTAGCTCAATAATTTATTATGGATTAAAAATTGGAGGGGAATAATAATTTCGCTATTAGCTTATGGGCATCTCTAAAAACCTTCAAGGTTTATCTTTACCATATTTTGTGATGTTAAAATTTTATCGAACTTAGCTAAAATAAAAACCTTGAAGGTTTCATAGCAAGAATTTAGAGGTTCTCTTACATAAAATCACTTTACCCACAAAATTGTCAGTACAGAATTATAATTAGGCATTGGAATGTTTTGTTCAAACATATAATAATTTTTTTTATAATTTCTGTCTTCCCAAAACCAGGCATCAGCAAGTACCTCCTCCGGTTCAGAATGTTCAATATTAAATGGTAAATGATCTATGGAATCTTCTATTTGTCGGGTTGGATTATTTTTTTCGTCTCTGGTTTCGGTTTTAACCTCTGACATTTCACGTCTGACGTTTGACGTCTTTTGTTTTTTATCTTCGATTTGTCTTTCAAAAATATCATAAGCATAGGAGTTATTGTTTACTTTATATCCAATGGGTATCCAATAGAAGGGGAAGGATTTATTTATACTGCGCCATACAACTTTGCAATTAGTACTCATAATAACAG
>JAVHRJ010000508.1:0-2025 GCA_036171595.1 Bacteroidales bacterium | reverse complement strand
ATTAGGATAAGTTTTTGCAAGCTCAAGAGAATTTTCAAGATAAATTAATTCATCTTTTGTTGCTATTATCATTTTATCTTCTTGTATATCAAGCCCCATTGGCTTTTCGAAAGTACGAGGTAAAGTGTTTAGTCTATTTTCATTAGCAGGACTAATAATTACTAATTTACCTGCTTGATAAGTTGTTAGAATTATACTGCAATTCAATTTTAACAACAATTCAGGTAATTGAGGAGAAAACGAACAACTAAAAGGGGTTAAGGAAACATCCATGTCAAATTAATTTAATATTACTTTTTAACATAACGTGAAAAATCCTGAGTCCTATTTTTTCCTTTTTGATAATTAAAATACATTGATTCAAGCCTTTTTAAAGTAGGTTCGAGAGTTTTATATTTTTCAGGATTTGCCTTAATCCATTCTTTTTTTGCATTCTCATAAGAAGCTTTATCGTCTTCAGGTGTTAGTTCTTTACTATATTTGGAATATGAAATAAAAATAGGAAAATGTTGTCCATAATTTAATTTCCAATTTGCAACTTCGCTATTGTAATTAATTATGTCTTCATTAGTATAATTAGAATTTTTTACTTTTGGAAATGGAGGGTGATTTTTTGCATATTCTTCCATTTTAGGACCTGTATTTTTTTCACTTCTAACAAAAGCACTCAAGGGTATATTTGGGTCACAATATTTTAAAACAGTATCTTTAACTGCTCGGTAATACTTAATTTTTTCTTGTCTAACTGCACTTAAAGAATCATTGTTTTTATTTAACTCTTGCGAAAAAGAGTTGAAAAAAATTATTCCTGTTAACATTAATGTTATGGTAATTCTATAGAAAATCATAAAATAAAGTTTTACGTATTTTATAATTTAGACGTAAAAAAACCTAAAAGGTTTCGTTTTTACAGGTATTTTTACCTGTATTTATAAAACATTATCAACATTTTTAATAATTATTTAATATTCAATAATTTAAAAGTGTAATTATTTTATCTTTTTACGTGGTTTCTGTAAATAAATTTAAGAATCATGTTTTAAATTTCAAATTTTAAACCACAAAGTCTGAACTTTTTACACAAATCCTCTTGGTATTTCATATTTGGAAATGATATTTTTATAAATTCCTTTTATTGAATATTTAAAACCATTTTTATAACTTCGCATCATAATTTTTTAAATAAATAATTAGGCTCAGTTTTTGAAACATTTATTTTTTAATTGCGTAAAAGCAACATCACAGAAAAAAGCATTCAATATAAAATGAAACATATATTTACTTTACTTTGGTTATTAACTTTTACTGTTTTTGTTTATGGTCAGCAAGATACCATAAATAGTACCGATGGAAATAATCAAAAACAAGGCTATTGGGTTACAAAAAATGACGCAAATAAAAAAATTGAGGAAGGCAAATATAAAAACGATTTAAAGGTTGGAGTTTGGAAATCGTATTACGATGATGGTACTATAAAGCAAGAAATTACATATATTAATAATAAACCCGATGGATATGCAAAATTTTATTATCCATCAGGAGTAGTTAGTGAAGAAGGTATATGGAAAGGCAATAAATGGGTGGGCGAGTACAAATATTATTATCCAAACGGAAAACCTTCATACGAATGGAAATATAGCGAACAAGGAAAAAGAAGCGGTGTTCAAAAATATTATCACGAAAATGGTAAAATAATGATTGAGGGCGAATGGAACGAAGGTAAAGAATCGGGACCAATTAAAGAATACGACGAAACTGGGAAGCTTGTAGCCGAAAAAACTTTTAACAACGGACAATTAGATGAGGCAAGTGTTAAAATATATACACCTACTAATAACACCAATAATCAAATACAAGAAAACAACGTGCAAGAAGTACACGAAATAAAAACAAATATTAATCAAAATGTTGGTGTATTTAATGGTAATGGGCATAATGTTACATACACAAAAGACAAGAAAGTTGAACGTGAAGGCGAGTGGAAAGATGGAAAACTTATGGATGGTAAAAGATATTATTACGGTG
>JAVHRJ010000507.1:0-2028 GCA_036171595.1 Bacteroidales bacterium | reverse complement strand
CAGGTGCTGTGAAGAAACCCTAATATTATTTCAAAAATATTTATTTATATTTGCATTTATTTCATTTATGGTTACAATTATAAATTCATCCGAAAAAATTAATTTAATTTTATATTTAAAAAATTTATGGAATAGCAAACATATTATTTGGGTTTTTGCAAAAAGAAACATAAAAGGAAAAATTGCCCAAACAAAACTCGGAATATTTACTATTCTTTTTCAAGCAATTTTATTAACTTTGGTTTTCAGCTTTTTCATCAGTCATTTTATTACTTTTAAAGTGCCTTATCCATATATTTTATTTGCAGTTACCGGTATGATGTCGTGGTACATTTTTTCTTATGTAGCAACTTTTTCAGGCACTTCAATTATTCAAAACAACCAAATTGTTTCTAAAATTTATTTTCCACGAATAATTCTTCCGTTATCTTATGGTTTATCAGTATTAATGGACTTTGCAGGATGGCTAATAGTGTTAATTGTTTTATTAATTTATTATAAAATTTCTCTATCAATAAATATTTTTTCATTATTAATATTTTTACTGATGGATATAATAAGCGGTCTTGCAATAGGAATATGGATTGCAGTTTTAAGTTTAAGAAATCGCGATGTGTCATTATTTGCACCTTTAATTATTGGAGTAGGAATATTTTTTACTCCTGTATTTTATCCAGTTAAAGTGTTACCACAATTTCTTTCTAATTTACTTTTTTTTAATCCATTAGCTGGAGTTGTCGAAGGATTTAGATGGGCTATTTTTAATGTTAATTTCGATTACAATTATTTGTGGGGATTTTTAATTAGTATTATAGTTTTTATTTTGGGATTCTTATATTTTGTTAAAAAAGATGGTAATATGTGCGACAACTTATAATCTATGGAAAAAGAAATTGTTATATCAGCTCATAATATAGTAAAACACTATTACTTATCGGGTGGTTTTTTTTCTTTATTTAAAAAACAAAATAATATTATAAAAGCTTTAAACGGAATTGACTTATCAATTAATAAAGGTGAAATAGTTGGTATAATTGGAAGAAACGGCTCAGGGAAAAGCACTTTACTCAAAATTTTAAGTCTTGTAACAAAACCCACAGATGGCGAAGCAACAATAAAAGGAAAAGTTGTGTCAGCAATTGAAGTTGCCGGAGGTTTTAATCCAGACTTATCGGGAAGCGAAAATCTTAAGTTATTATGTGGAATCAGGGGAATTAAACCTTATGAATTTAAAAAAATACAGAAAGAAATTATTGAGTTTAGTAGCTTACAGGATTTCATGCACTTACAGGTAAAAAAATTCTCTACCGGTATGCTCGGAAGGCTTGCTGCTTCTATTATTATCCACTTAAATGCTGATATTTATTTGTTCGACGAAGTTCTAAATGGCAGCGACCAATTATTTAAACGTAAACTTCATAATAAAATTCTTGAATTACAAAACAATAATAAAACAGTTTTATTTGCAACTCATAACGTTAGCGACATACTTGCACTTTGTAACAGAGCACTGATTTTTGAATATGGAAAAATAATTTTTAGCGGTAATCCTTTTGAAACTGTTGTAACATATCGCAAATTAATTCAATTAAATTTTAACGAATCAAATATCAACAAAACAATTTCACAAGAAATAAATATAAACAGAAACGATTTATCTTTACATAACATCAAAATTTCAACTGAAAACAGAACTCTTTATTTTACTTTAATTCCACATAATACAACTTTTCCCGATTGCAACATACACGTCATTATTTATAATGCTTTTGACTTTCCTATTGCTCATACATCATTTTTTATTGGTAAGATTACTCAAAACATTGATTTACAATGTGCTTTCCATACTAATATTATAAGCGATGGAATATACACTATAACTGTTTTTGCTGAACTTAATCCAGATAAATGGGTGTTTTACCCAAGAATACTCGAATTTGAAATTAAAGATAATGCTCACAATTTAAAAAACGATTTCATGCCAGGAATATTGTTAAAAGATGCTATTTGGAAAATTAATAATTAATG
>JAVHRJ010000506.1:0-2042 GCA_036171595.1 Bacteroidales bacterium | reverse complement strand
CAATGAGCATGCTTCAGGTTTCAGGAAAATTAAATGAAATGATTAAAGGAAATTATGAATGTTTCGAAGCTGTTTGGACTTTAAATTCAAATTCTTCGGAATATAATAGCGGAACTATATATTCATCGGGCTTCAAGGTAAAGTTAAGTACAAATTACGAACAACAGGAAATTGATATTCCTTTTAATTTTTATATAAATCCATGATTAAAATAAAGAGACATATTTTAATTTTTGAATTATTAGGAATACTATTAATTAATATCCCATGCTTTTCTCAAAATCCAGAACTTACATTACAGACAGGACATTCTGGTAGTATTACAAATTTTGCATTTAGTTACGATGGCAAATATCTTGCAAGTGTTGGAAAAGATAAGATTATAATTCTTTGGGATTTTACTTTAGGAAAGCAATTAAAAATATTTAAAGGTCATATCGGAAAAATTAATTCTGTAAAGTTTTTTAATCATAGTTATAACATTATTTCAGCAGGTGAAGATGGAAAAGTTATTTATTGGGATACAAAATCTGGTAATAGCATTAATACCATTGATTTAGAAAAGCCCGTATATTCAATTGACATTAGTAAGAATGACTCATTATTAGCCATTGGTGGATGTTTCCCGGAAATAAAATTCTGGAAAATTAATGGTGAATTGTTATTTTATAAAAACATTCCGGTTTGGGATAAAAAAGATAGTTTAACGTATGTCAGAGCTTCAAACGTAAAAGGTAAAAAAGTTTATTTATCAAATCCTGTTTGCACATTAGTTTTGTTTAATGGCAATAATAATGAAATAATTTCTACACGTGCAACAATAAATTCAATTAGTAATAAGATAAAACTTTGTGAAGTTATTCGTTGTAATGTTTCATCGGGAATAATTAGCAAAATACCAGAAATCGCTAATAATATTTGTTATGCAAACAATTACCAGGATATTTTATTGTCGGTTTTACCTTCGAGAATAATTAGTTATAACATTGATAAAAACAAAGCGAATTATACAAGAATAGGTAACTTTAAAAAGAGTAATTATTTACAAATTTCAACTAATGCAAACGATTCATTAATAGCTGCATTAAACGAAGATGGAATTGTTTATGTTTGGAAAAATACCGGGCAATATATCGAAACAATTAATCAACCAGAATTTAATACTTCAGCAATAATTTTTAATCCTAAAAAAAACAATCTTTTAGTTTTAGGCGACGAGGAAGGTTCAATTTCTATTTTTGATGTTAATTCTTATAATTTTAATAAGAAACTTGAGAGCGGAATTCATTCAATTTCCAGTATGACTATTAATAATTCAGGGTCAATTATTGTAATTGGTTGTACCGATAATAAAATAAGGACATTCGAACTTAAAAATAAAATTACTGCAAGTTGTTATATTGGTCATAAAAATAATATCAGCGGATTAAATTTTATTAACGATTCAAATTTTGTTTCAACTTCATTAGATAATAGAATATGCTCGTGGAATGTAAACGACAAAAATTTTATAGAAAAAATTAAAGGAAATTCTAATCCAATTTATGTAAATGCAGTTATTAATTCGCCATTTCTATCGTTATTTGTAAATTCAATTAGTTCGTATTTTTTTGCAAGTAATTTTTTGTTGCATAATTACGAATCACTTAATACATCAGCATATTCTAATAAACAAAAATTAATTGCAACTGGTGGAAAGGGTTTTAACAAAGGAGTTTTGTATAATGTTTTTATTCCCAGAATTTTTCCAATTCATCTTGTTGATGTAGAAAATTTTAAAAAACTTGGAAAGTTAAAAGCACATTACCTATCTATTAATTCAGTCGATTTTAATAATAATGGCAGTCTTTTGGTAAGTTGTGGTAACGATTATAAAACTGGTTCGGTAATTTCAAGAAAAGAAAAGAACACAAGACATTCTGCTTTCCCAAAATATTTTTCTCTTAAAATATGGGATGTGAAAAAACAAAGTGCAATAAATACTTTCGAAAATCCTTTTGAAATAAAAAGTGTAAAATTTAATTCCAATAACGACACAATTG
>JAVHRJ010000505.1:0-2057 GCA_036171595.1 Bacteroidales bacterium | reverse complement strand
TAGAATATTCTGAATTTTATCAAGAAATATATAGTTTTTTAATGAGCTATAACGGTTGCGTGTATGAAACGTTTGGCATTTCGAAGCGCTTACCTATCAAGTTACAACTACTTTTGATACGGGCTGAAACGCTTGATAAACCACTGACTGCCAAATGTTTTATACACGTTGTTGTGTGCTGTGGTTCTTTTAATTCTGTTTTATTAAATTGTTCTGCTTTAAATAATTTATAAATTGACTTGTAATTTCTTCTGTTCTCTTTATAATGTCTTTTTCAGTAAAGTCGTCATTAATTGCAGCTAAATTTGCTAATTCAGAAATAATTGTTCCTTCTTTATGTTGTCCTTTGTCATTGGTAAAGCCCTTGTAATATTTAACTTTATCATTAAATCTATAATCAGAGGCTCTGATATTAATTTTATCTTCCAATAAGACCTTATTTCCGAGTGCTTCTATGTTTTTAGGATTAATTAAAGTCTTATCATTTTCTTGTCTCTTTCTTGCGAAAATGTGTTCAATGTCAAAATTAGTATTAAGTGTAGGGATTGTTTGAATATTATCATTGAATGCCCACCAAGTTAACATAGAGCGTGTGATTGGTCTTCCGTTCTTAAATTCAAAGTTGTTTATGGCAGTTTTAAATGAGTTTTCCTCAAAATTATGCTCGTTAAAATTCACTTCTTTATTTGTAACAACATTAATCATTTCTGCATAAACTGGAGTACGTAAGGCATTCACACCAGGATTTGTAAAAGAAAAACCCCAAACAAATGCAATTATTTTATTTAAGAAAATTTCTAACTTATTTTCGTCTAATTGTTCATTATCATTTTTATTATGTAAAAAGTATACTGACAAAAAATAAGTCCACATACCGTTTGGTGCATAGTTTAATATGTATAATTTTCTTAAAATATTTGGCGTAAATCTTTCAACGTTCTGAGAGTAAACATCATTCCAAAAAACAACAAGTATTTTTAAATTTGATAATGTTTCATCTTGTTTAAGAATTGCATATTTCCCTTTTTCATAAAATTTGCGGAGTGCTTCTGTTGTACTAGATTTATTACCTTGTTTTGCTCTAACAAAATACATATATCTCGTAAATAATTCATCCATTGGTGTTCCATTTAATGGCTTGAAAATTTTACTACTAATTTCTTCTAGTTCTTTCCATTTTTCAATAAAACTATCTTTTTGATTTTTAGCTCCATAATGTTTATAAAATTGAGCTTTAAAAATGTCCGCATCAGATAATGGTAAACCTCTGTCATTGAGAGTTGAGAAAATTCTTAAAGCTGTATCTTGAGATTCTGCGTCAATTGGTAAAAGAATACAGTTTCCTAATATTCTGGCTGGTAAGTATGCAAAATATGAAGGATATTCGCTTAAAAAAATATCAATTTTTTCTTGAAAAAAGCGATAATTCTTAGCGTAATTACTTTTTTGGTCTTTATTTACAATCCCTGTTTTTAGGATTTCAAGAAATTCATCTTTATCATTGTCAGTAGCAACTTCAGAATCAATTTTCAAAACATTCAAATTTGCTTGTCCAAACTCGTTAGTTTTCCATAAACATTGTGCAATTCGTTCACGTGTGCTCTTAGAGTTTTCGTCTTGCATATTGCCAAATTTTACATAAAACGCTCTTAATAAAAGCATTAAAGTTGTCAATCTTTGTTGTCCGTCAATTACTTCTTTTTTATTATTTTCGTTTTCAAAGGTTACTATTGAACCTAAAAAGTATTCTTCATTGCTGTCAAACTTATCGCAATTATTGTCAGGAAATGCAAATGAAAATATATCATCCCATAGCGTTTGGCATTGTCCTTCTTCCCAAGCGTAGGGTCTTTGATAATCAGGAATAAGAAAATCGGATTTTTTGTCGGAAAAAAGTAACATTATCGTCTTTTGGTCAACATTCAGTTTAGACATATTTTTAAATTTTTGAGTTTTATATATTTATTTATTTTCGTTGCGAGTGTCATCCTAACATTGCACACAACTACTAAATAATCGCAATGCGTATATATCCAATTTAGTTTCACGAGCATTTC
>JAVHRJ010000504.1:0-10663 GCA_036171595.1 Bacteroidales bacterium | reverse complement strand
CCACCTGTGTATGTATTGTTATTATCGGTACTCGAAATTGTAAAGTTTGGGTATGTTCCAGTTACCGATGTTGCTCCACTACCAGTTAAATTAACTGTTTGGTCGGGTTGCGCATTATTAATTGTAAAATTTGGGTATGTTCCAGTAATATTTGTTCCTATACCAGAATTTAAAATAATTGTTTGGTCGGGAGCAGAGTTTGTAATTACAGAATCGGTTATTGAAATTCCAAAACCCGATGTTAAACTTTGCCACTTTGCTAAACCTGTTGCATTACTAACTAAAATTTTATTTAAACCTGGGTTGCCACCGCGTAATGTTATTTGCCCTTTAACATCGAGCATTGATGATGGCTGAATGGAATCGCCTAAAAATAAACCTCCTCTATTATAAAGCCAACCATGATAATCGAAATATCCAAATGCGTTTCCCGAATATTCTTGAATTGCCTTTTGTGCAAAAACATTAGTTGTTTGAAAAAACATTAACATGCAACATGCTATTATATAAATAGTTATACGGGGGGGGTAAAATTAGTATTCATAAATGTAATTTGTTAAATATGTTAGTTATAATATGATGCAAGTGTAAAATAAATATTTTAAATAAACAAAGAAAATATTAATTTATTTTTAAATTATTGGCAAATGGGTTATGATATTGGCTCGTGAGGACACGAGCCAAGGCTACATGAGAATTGGTTTGTAAAGACACAAACCAAGGCGATTGGGGCGATTGGGGACGAATCAAAGGTCGTTAAAGATATTGTTATTCCGAGTGAGCGAGGAATCTAATGAATTAGATGTTTCGCTAATTACTCAACATGACAAAAAAATAATAATATCAAATTTAATATGCAAATTATAATTTTTGTACATTTGCATTAAAACAAAAAGATATGAATTCAATAGTATTAAATATTCCTGAAAGTTTAAATTGGAAAGCATTTGATTTTTCTATATATATTGCGTCTAAATTATATGAGGATGGAATACTTTCTGCTGGTCAAGCTTCCGAACTAGCAGGAATATCTAAAAAAACATTTATTGAAATAATGGGCAAATATGGGGTGTCTGTTTTTAGCACCTCAATTGATGAATTATCTAGTGATATAAATAATGCCTGAAAATATAGTGTTGGCAGATACAAGTTGTTTAATTGTATTGTCAAAAATAAATAAAATTGATTTATTGAAAACACTTTATAAATCAGTTTATATTACCAATGAAATAGCAAATGAATTTGGCGAAAAGCTACCTAATTGGATTGTTTTTATAACTATTAAGAATATAAAAATTCAAAAATTGCTTGAAGCTAGTTTAGACAAAGGTGAATCGTCGGCAATCGCTTATGCACTTGAAAATGAAAATATTTTACTAATTTTGGATGATTTAAAAGCAAGAAAAGAAGCTGCAAGATTAAAATTAAATTATACAGGTACTTTAGGTATATTGTATAAAGCTAAGCAAAAGGGTATTATAAAACATTTAAAGCCTTATGTTGATAAAATAGAAAATTGTGGTTTTAGGATTTCTGAAAAAATAAAAAGCGAATTATTAATAAAGTGCAAAGAAATTTAATTTATATTTTAAAAATCCAAATATTCCTGAAAAAGCACTTCTAAATATGATTTTCCATTGCGATTAACTTTTGCACTATCTTGTGGCGATTTATAACCAACAGAATAATAAACCTCTTGACTTTTATCGTAAACAATAAAGTTTTCGGGTTCAACCCAACCTAGTCCACCATCAAAGGCATAATATGCAAACGATTTTGAATAAGGATTAAACAAATTTTTACTCCAATGATATTTATTGTGCTTTATGTTAAGTTGAGTTAATAAAGTGGCTGCTAAATCGGTTTGTGAGCAAGGGAAATCGTATCTTTCCCCTTTATATTCTGGTTTTAATACGTTACCGAAAAGTATCATAGGTACGTGGCGATATTCTGGCGAATAAATCATCCAGTTGCGCGGTGAGTTATGTCCGTGGTCGGCAACTAAAATAAAAAGTGTATTGTTATACCAAGGTTGTTTTTTTGCTTTTTTAAAGAAATCGCCAATGCAGCTATCGGAGTAATATGCAGAATTTATAAATTTTTGTGCATCGCCACCCCAATTAAAAACTTCGGGAAATGGTTGGTCATAAGGATTGTGACTCGATAAGGTAAATGCTGCTGAGAAAAATGGTTGTCGATAACTATTAATTTTATTTAAAAATGCATCGAGCATATATTCATCATGAACACCTAATCGGCCTTGTGGAACTTTTGATGGAAAATCTTTGCCTTCTGTTATATCGTCGAATTTATTGTAATAAATTAATCCCTTAATATTGCCGTAACTTAATTGTCCACCATACATAAACGAAGTGTAGTAGCCATTTTGTTGAAGATCGCGCGCAATGCAAGGAACTTTTACATATTTATCGAGTTGATTTGTTATAATAACGTTTGATAAAGCTGGGTAGCCACACAAAACAGCCAAAATTCCTTGGTCGCTTAACCCACCACTACCCGAAGTTTTTGAAAAAACAAATCCTTCGCTAATTAATTTATCAATGTTTGGTGATATGCTATCGTAGCCACCAATAGAATGAATTAAATCGGCAGAATAACTCTCTAATAATAGTAAAACTATGTTTGGTTTTTTTGTTGTTAATATGAATTCTGTTGTGTCTTTTTCGATTGAATAAAGCGAATCAACCGTTTTGCGAGCATCACTTAACTTATAAAATAGAAATGGATTAGTTGTTTTAAAACGCATATTTTTTGTTACGCTTGCCATAACATTCCACTGTGAATTTACAGCAGCCAGATTTAAAAAATTATTTTTCGAGAAATAAACATCACTTTGATGTACAGGAATTGGTTGGTAACCGCCTCTTATTCCCAATAAAATTAAAATTGGAATTGTAACTAAAAAAATAAAAGAATAAATATAATTGCGTTTTATTATAATAAATCGCTCATGAAAAAATTTACGATATAAATAAACCGATAAAAATGTAAATGCAAAAATTGCAATTAAACCGAAAACAAATTCTGTCCATTTGGCTGAGCGGTAAACTTCTGATGGTTGGCTTAAATATGAGATAGCTTTAAAATTCATTTTTACACGCCATTCGCTGTATAAAGGTAATTCTCCTATCGAAATAACAACCGACACAAATATTATTAAATAGTTATACCATAAGTTTAAAATATAAATCCATTTCCATTTAATTAGCGATGAAAAAAATATAAAAATAAAAGGAATGCTAATAATATAGCTTGCTGCAGATATATCAAGGTAAATACTATACCAAAACACTTTTAATATTTCCCAAATATTAGAATTAAATAAATCGTTATAGTTATATAGCAAAAATGTTAAACGTAATAATTGAAAAAACAACATCAAAAACAGAAATTGTTTAACAAAAATTAAAAATATTCGTTTTGCCATTTGTTATTATTTTATCCAATTTTGTTGTATTATGTATTCTGCAATTTGAATTGCGTTTGTTGCTGCTCCTTTTCTTAAATTATCTGCCACAATCCATAGGTTTAAGCATTTTTCGTGTGATAAATCGCGTCTAATTCTACCTACAAAAACATCGTCTTTGCCTTGTGCATTAATAGGCATTGGGTATTCGTTTGCTGCAGGATTATCAATAACAATAATACCTTTTGATGAGTTTAATATTTCGTTAATTTCTTTAATATCAAAATCGTTTTCAAATTCTATGTTAACCGATTCGGAGTGTCCTCCTATTATTGGTACTCTTACAACTGTTGCAGTAATTTGAATATTTTTATCGGAAAGAATTTTTCGTGTTTCGTTTACTAATTTTTCTTCTTCGGATGTGTATCCATCTGGCATAAAATTACCACCATGTGGAAAGCAATTTAAATCAATTTGATGAGGATAAGCTTTTTCGCCTTCAACTCCTGCTCGCTCGTTTTTTAGTTGTTGTACTGCTTTAACCCCAGTTCCAGTAACCGATTGGTAAGTTGAAACAACTACTCGTTTAATTTTGTATCTTTTGTGAAGAGGAGCTATGGCTAAAACCATTTGAATGGTAGAGCAGTTGGGGTTTGCAATAATTTTATTTTCGTGTTTTAAAATGTGTGCGTTTACTTCGGGTATAATTAGCGGAACGTTAGGAAACATACGCCATTGCGAAGAGTTGTCAATAACTGTTGTTCCAATTTTTGCAAATTCGGGTGCGTAATTTGAAGAAACTGTTGCACCTGCCGAAAATATTGCAAAGTCTGGTTTTAAAGCAATCGCATCTTTTAATCCAATAACAGTAATTTCATTCCCATTAAACACGATTTTTTTTCCAACTGATTTTTCAGATGCTACGGGTATTAGCTCTGTTAATGGGAAATTATGTTCCTCAAGAACTTTTAACATTACGCTACCAACTAATCCGGTTGCACCAACAATAGCTACTTTCATATTTTGTTTATTTGTTACTATATATGATTTTATTTCTCGCAGATACGCAAAGTTCGCAATTTTTATAAATTATTTACAATTCTAAAACTCGAATGAATTTTTATGAAAACATCAAATAATATTTTTGAGATTTCATTTTCTGTCATTTTGTTTTTTCTTTGCGTTCTTAGCGTCTTTACGATATTTTTTTTTATTCTGCTGAAAAGGAATTAATTAATCGCCCTTTTTCGTTCCATTCTTTATTTTCTTTTATTAATCCGTTTTTATAAACTATTTCAGCTTTTTTACTTCCATTATCGAAATAATAAGTCCATGAACCAACTTTCTTTCCTAAATTATAATTCTCGTTTGATAAAACTTGTTCGTTCTCGTTATATGTTTTCCAATTTCCATCAAACTCCCCATTAATATAATTTCCAGCAATTTTTATTTTTCCGTTTTTATGAAAAACTATAAATTTTCCATATTGTTTATTTTGTTTAAACAAATTGCTAAATTCAATTTTACCGTTATCGTACCATTGTTCCGATTTTCCATTTAGCATATTGTTATAAAAATGTTGTACCGATTGTTTGTTGCCATTTTCGAACCATGTTGTTAAAATTTGTGTTTTACCGTCGTCAGTCTTTTCAGCTTTTATTTTATTGCTTTCGTAAAATTGTTTGTAGCCAGCTGGTTTGCTATTAATAAAAGTTACTATGCTACTTATATTTCCATTTTCGAAATATCTAATAAATTCGCCATCTAATTTTCCATTTATATAATTTTTTTCAAATTCAATTTTTTTGTTTTTGTTATATTTACTACAAACGCCTGTAAATGGGGAATTATTAGATTTTAATAATGTAATGCCATTGTTCTCGATTAAATCTTCGGGCTTTACATTATTGTTACTACATGAAAATAAGAATAACAATATAGAAAATAATATAAAATATTTTAATACGTTCATTTTATTGGACTCCAATTCCATGGCAACTTTTAAATTTTTTACCACTTCCACAAGGACATGGGTCGTTGCGTCCAACTTTTTTCTCAACTCTAATTGGTTGTACTTTTTGTTCTTCAGGAGGTGTTTGAGAGTTTTGAGTTTCTCTATTTGTACCAGGTCTTCCTGTTTCAAATTTACTCATATCTAATTTTTTAGGAGCACGAGCTTCGTGAACTTGTTCTGGATTTTGAATAGGAATATGTCCTTTTGTTAATATCGAAACTATTTCACGATTAGCTTTTTCAATCATGTTACGGAATAAGTCAAACGACTCAAATTTATATATTAACAATGGGTCTTTTTGTTCGTATGCGGCATTTTGTACAGATTGTTTTAAATCGTCCATTTCGCGTAAATGTTCTTTCCACGATTCGTCAATTGTTGAAAGGATAGCCGTTTTTTCAAATGCTTTTATTAGTTCGCGGCCTTTTGTTTCTGTACTTTTCTTTAAATTTGTAATTATTTGAAAAACCCGTGTGCCGTCGCTAACTGGAACTACAATATTTTCGTAAACGTGACCACTTTTTTCGTAAACATCTTTTATTACAGGATAAGCCTGTTTTGCCATCATCTGTGTTTTGTTAATATATGCATTGTACACTTTGTTATATATTAAATCAGATTTATCTGGTGGTGCCATTGATAAATGCTCTTGTTCCGAAATTGGTGCTTCAATTGCCAAGTATCTAATTAGCTCAAGATTAAACGCTTCAAATGTTTCTTTTCCGTTATTTTGATTAACTATCGATTCGCATACATCATATATTGAATCGGAAATGTCAACACTAATTTTTTCGCCAAAAAGAGCATTTCTTCGTCTCGAATAAATAACTTCACGTTGTGAGTTCATTACATCGTCGTATTCTAGCAAACGTTTTCTTATTCCAAAGTTGTTTTCTTCAACTTTTCGTTGTGCACGTTCAATTGATTTTGTAATCATTGAGTGTTGAATAACTTCACCTTCTTTAATTCCTAATCTGTCCATCATTCGTGCAATTCTATCAGAGCCAAAAAGTCGCATTAAATCATCTTCAAGGCAAACATAAAATTGCGATGTTCCTGGGTCTCCTTGTCGTCCTGCTCTACCACGAAGCTGTCTATCTACTCTTCGCGACTCGTGGCGTTCGGTACCAATAATTGCTAATCCGCCTGCGGCTTTTACTTCGGCACTAAGTTTAATATCGGTACCACGACCAGCCATATTTGTGGCTATTGTTACAATACTCCCTTTACCTGCTTCAGCAACAATATCTGCTTCGCGTTGATGTAACTTTGCATTTAAAACATTATGTTTAATTCCTCGTAGTTTTAACATTCTGCTCAATAATTCCGATATTTCTACATTTGTTGTTCCAACAAGAACTGGTCTTCCTGCATTTATTAGTTCAACAATTTCTTCAATAACTGCATTGTATTTTTCGCGTTTAGTTTTGTAAACTTTATCTTGCATGTCTTTTCTAATCATTTGGCGATTTGTTGGAACAACGACCACATCGAGTTTATAAATGTTCCATAATTCACCTGCTTCTGTTTCTGCAGTACCTGTCATACCTGCAAGTTTATGGTACATACGAAAATAATTTTGCAATGTTATGGTTGCAAATGTTTGGGTTGCTGCTTCTACTTTTGCTCCTTCTTTTGCTTCAATTGCTTGATGTAACCCATCAGAATATCTACGACCCTCTAAAATACGACCTGTTTGTTCATCAACTATTTTTACTGCATTATTCATAACAACATACTCAACATCTTTTTCGAACATTGCGTACGCTTTTAATAATTGGTTAATTGTATGTACACGTTCTGTTTTTATAGAATAATCGCGAATTAGTTCGTCTTTTGCTACAAGTTTTTTTTCGGCATCCATTTCCGATTTTTCAATTTCTGCTATGCTTCCGCCAATATCTGGCATTACAAACATTTGTGGGTCTTCTGTAGTATTTGTTATTAAATCTATTCCCTTTTCTGTAAGTTCTACTTGATTGTTTTTTTCGTCAATTACAAAGAAAAGTTCTTCGGTAATTTCGGGCATCCTTTTAGAATTATCTTGCAAATAAACATTTTCTGTTTTATGCATTAAGGTTTTCATTCCTTGCTCGCTCAAAAATTTAATAAGTGCTTTGTTTTTTGGTAGCCCTTTGTATGCTTTAAGCAAAGCTATTCCACCTTTTTCTGAGTCGCCCGATTGAATTAATTTTTTTGCTTGATTTAATAATTCGTTTACTAAATTTTTTTGAGCGTTCGAAAGTTTTTCAACCTTGGGTTTGTATTCGTTAAATAGTTGGTCGTCGCCTTTAGGTGTTGGACCACTAATGATTAATGGCGTTCTAGCATCGTCAATTAAAACAGAGTCAACTTCATCTACAATTGCATAGTGATGTCCACGTTGAACAAGGTCTTCGGCGTTAATTGCCATGTTATCTCGTAAATAATCGAATCCAAATTCATTATTTGTTCCAAATGTAATATCTGCTAAATATGCTTTTCGTCTTTCAATCGAATTAGGTTGATGCCTATCAATGCAATCGACTGATAAACCATGAAATTCGTAAATTGGTCCCATCCATTCGCTATCACGGCGAGCTAAATAATCGTTTACTGTAACAATATGTACACCTTTGCCAGCTAATGCATTAAGAAAAACTGGTAATGTTGCAACTAATGTTTTCCCTTCGCCAGTTGCCATTTCGGCAATTTTACCTTGATGAAGTACCATACCTCCAATAAGTTGTACATCGTAATGAATCATATCCCAAGTAATTTCATTACCGCCAGCTAACCAAGTGTTTAACCAAATTGCTTTTGAGTCTTCAATAATTATACTACTACGTTTAGCTGCTAAATTACGGTCGAAATCGGTTGCTGTTACTTCAATTCTATCATTTTCTACAAATCTACGTGCAGTTTCTTTTACAATAGCAAATGCTTCTGGCAATACTTCAAGTAAAATTTCTTCAATTTTATTATTTATTTCCTTTTTTAGCTTATCTATTTGAGTGTAAAGTTTTTCTTTATCATCAATATTAATTTCATCACTCTCAACTTTTTCTTTAAGTTCTGTAATTTGCTGTTCTTCAGGCGTGTAATTATTTCTGATTTTCTCTTTTAACACATTGGTTTTTTCACGTAATTGGTCGTTTGAAAGTTGTTGAAGTGTATCGTAAACTAATCTAACTTGTTCAACTACAGGGAAAATAATTTTAATATCTTTATCGGACTTAGTTCCAAATAATTTCTTTAAATAATCGTTAAATGATGCCATAATTTTATATCTATTTATAAACCTGCAAAGTTAGTTTGAATTTTTTGCATTCTCAAAAATTAAAAGATTATTAACTAAATTTGGCAAAATAAATGTAATGATATTTAAATAAATAAAAATTATAAAATGAAACATTCAATACTAAAAATTGGATATATAAGAGGATGGTTATTTTAAAATATAATAAGTCACAGACTTTACAAATTAACAAAGATTTAAAACAATCAAATATTGTTTTTGTGTATTTTAATTTTAGTGAAAAAAATCTGCGTAATCTGTGGCAAAAAAATATAGATTATAAAAAATATAATATCAGACATATACAATATTTAAACATATGAAAAAAACTATTTTATTAATTATCGTAATTGCTTTTTATTTTAATATATCTGTCTTTTCACAAATTGATTCTTCAAAAGTTGCAAAAAGATATTTTGGTTTGAGTTTACAACCAAATTTTCAAAATATTATTACTTATGCAATTATCGAAATTTCTGAAAAGGGAGTTGTGTCGCGAATATTTTTAGGCAGGCAAGATTGGTTACATCAAATTGTAGGAATTCAACAGTCAACAGCAAATAAAGAGAGCAAAAACATGCTCAAAGATGCAGGAATTGAAGGTCCCGAAATTTTAGATGAATTGTGGAAGTTGCGTTATTCTGAACCGCCTTATGCAGGTGCAACAGCCGAAAAAGGTTGGGCAGCAAAAGAACGAATGCCTTCTGAAGGTCAAATGAATATGTTAAGAGCGTTTGGTATAAAAAACATTAACGATTATTTTTATAGCGAAAATTTATTTAAACTTTTAAATGCTATGGAAGACCCAGGTTGGGTTTCGGAGTATCAGAATAAGTAAATTTTTATTTTATTGGAATAGTAAAATAAAATGTAGTTCCAGCATTTAATTCAGATTTAAGCCATATTTTTCCTCCTAAAAGTTCTATAAATGCTTTTGAGATTGATAAACCCAAACCTGATCCTTCGTAATCTCTTGTTAATGATATGCTTCCTTGTCTAAATCGTTCGAAAATAATTTCTTGATTTTCTGGTGCTATTCCAATGCCAGTATCTTTAACAAAAAATTCAACAAATTGTTCGTTCAGTTTGTATCCAAAAGTAATAGATCCTGTTTCAGTGAATTTGAGTGCGTTAATTAATAAATTTGTTATTATTTGATTAAGTTTTGTTAAATCTGTTTCAATTATTAATTCTGATTTGTTTTGCACATTATCGCAGATTAATTCAATACTTTTTTTATTTGCTTCGGGTTTAAAAAAATCGAATAGTTCTTTAAAAACATTATTTAAATTAATTTTTTTGTTATGAATTACTAATTGCCCAGATTCGATTTTTGAAATTTCAACAATGTCGTTTATTGTACTAAGCAATCTTTGTCCACTTTTTTCGATAATTTCTATATATGTTTGTTGGTCGTCAATAGATAATTTTTGATTTTTAAGTAATCCTGCAAAACCTAAAATTCCATTCATTGGAGTACGTATTTCATGGCTCATATTTGCAAGAAATGCAGATTTTAATTTGTCATTTTCTTCAGCTTTTTCTTTAGCATTTATCAATTCAAATTCGAATCTTTTATGTTCGGAAATATCTCTTACAACGTGTATTAATCCTACAACTTGCTTATTGTTATTTAATCTAGGTATTGCTCTAATTTCAAGGTAGCGATTTAGGTGAGTTTCAAATATTTCAAAAATACCAGACATTCCATCTTTTATACAATTGCAACTTGGACAACCTGCTGGTGGCTTTTCTGTACCGTGGTAATATGTATAACATTTTAATTTTAAATTCTTTTCAAGTTCAGGAAGATTGAGCAACTCTTTGCCTGCTTTGTTTGTGCGTATAATGTTATAGTTGCTATCGTGAATTGTAATTGCGTCTGTTATGGTTTCAAAAGTATCTTCCCAGTCTTTATGCGATCTATAAACTGCTTCTTCGGCTT
>JAVHRJ010000503.1:0-2060 GCA_036171595.1 Bacteroidales bacterium | reverse complement strand
TTAAAACTATGGCATAAGCTTTTATTTTTAAGCCCTATATTAATTATTGTTTTAATTTTTAAAGGTAACGAGTGGTATAAAAATTACAAACTCGCAAATAATGGAATTGAAACAACAGCTAAAATTTCTGCTATAAGTTTATCTGGAGTTCGCGATCAGTTTGATATTGAAAACGTTGCCTTTACTTTTATTTACCACAATTCTATCATTACAGGCTATAGCATCGCCGAAACAAATAACAATTACGTGCTTTTACCTAATGGAATGCCATTAATGGTAAACGATGAATTTAAAGTTAAATATGTAACAGATAACACTGATTTATACGAAATTAATTTTTCAAAACCCGAATTATCAACAATTATTAATTATATAAAAAACACTTCCGACACTTTAAAAAAGATTAAAAATTTATTAAATAACAATATACAAAATGTTGATTTTTTTTGTTTATCAAAAAATATTTATAATAAATTTGGGACAGATGGACTTGCAACAATAATATTTTATAACGAAAATATTGCAGAAAATTTTAAACATAATTCTATTACTTTTAAAAAATTTATTAGTAAAAAAGAATTTAAAGAGTTATTAAATAAATGTCAATGATTAAAATAAAAACATTATTGTTTTTACTCGTTATTTGTAAAGTTACAATATCACAAAATGCAGTTGATATTACTAACAAAATGCTCGAAAATGCAAAAAAAGTAAAAACATTATCGTTTACAATTGTATCAAAAGAGAGATTTGGTAACGATTACAAAATTGTTGAAGCGTATTTTAAAAAACAAGTAAAGCCAACAAAAATTTATTACAAACAATTAAAACCAAACTCAGGTGCAGAAGTTTTAATAAATGATATATATACTAAAAAAGCATTAGTTAATCCCAATGCTTTTCCATGGGTAAATGTACAATTAGACCCAATGAGTAAATCGCTTCGTGATGGTCAGCACCATAGCATTTACGATGCTGGCTTCGATTATTTTATTGAAATTTTAAGTTACTTATTTGAAAAAAACAAAGACAATATTAAAAAATTTATAACATTTAAAGGTGAATTAACATATAATGGCGTACGTTGTTATAAAATTGAATTAAACAATCCAACATTTAAAAACATTCCCTATAAAGTTACTGAAAATTGTAAAGTTTTTTCACTTGCAAATAAATTAAACATTAGCGATTACCAGATAATTGAAAAAAACTCAATATTTAAAGAATACTCTGATAATATTAAAGTTGGAACAATAATAAATATTCCTAGCGATTATGCAAAAAGATTAATTTTATTACTTGATAAAACCACATATTTGCCAATTTATATGGAGATATACGATGATAAAGGACTTTTTGAACAATATCAGTTTAACGATGTTAAAATAAATCCAGTTTTTACAACAATTGATTTTAGTGAATTAAATAATAGTTATGGATTCAAATAAATTCAGTAATAAATAACCATACACTTAAAATTAGATTTTCAAAAAAAATTTATAACAAAATGAAAAAAATTCTTTTTTTTATGTTTTTTTTTATTTCTTGGAGTTTTTCTTTTTCCCAAATTATTCCAGCAAGCGAATTAACCTCTGAATATATACCTAATCTTAAAGGAAAGAACATTGCAGTTATTGCAAATCAAACTTCGATGGTGGGTAAGACACATTTAATAGACACATTAATTTCTTCTGGAATTTGCATAAAAAAAATATTTTGTCCCGAGCATGGCTTTCGTGGTAATGCCGATGCAGGCGAAACAATTAAAACATCAAAAGACATAAAAACAGGATTAACAATCATTTCACTTTATGGGAAAAACAAAAAACCATATCCCGCCGATTTGCAAGGCATTGATATTGTGATTTTTGATATTCAAGATGTTGGCGTTCGTTTTTATACTTACATTTCAACACTACATTTTGTTATGGAAGCATGTGCCGAAAATAATATTCCTCTTTTAATTTTAGACCGACCAAACCCAAATGCTCATTATATTGACGGGCCAATTTTAAAATTAAAATACCTTTCGTTTGTTGGAATGCATCAAGTGCCAATTG
>JAVHRJ010000502.1:0-10668 GCA_036171595.1 Bacteroidales bacterium | reverse complement strand
AATAACAGTAACACCAGCTGCTACAACAACATACACAGTAACTGTTACAGACGCAATAGGTTGTAGTGTAACTTCAAATTCAACAGTTACAGTAAATGCATCACCTTTAGTAAATGCTGGTGTTGATCAGACAGTTTGCGAAGGGACTTCTGTAACTTTAAATGGTAATGGTGCAACTACTTATACTTGGGATAATGGCGTTTTGAATGGAACTCCATTTATTCCTTTAGTAGGAACAATAACTTATACTGTTACTGGCACAACAAGTGGTTGTTCTAATACCGATCAAGTAAATGTAACAGTTAATCCAACTCCAAATGTATTTGCGGGTGCCGACCAAACAATTTGTGAAGGTACTTCTATCACATTATCTGGAAGCGGTGCAACTACATATTTCTGGAACAATGGTGTTGTTGATGGAGTTCCATTTATTCCTTCTTCAGGTGTTTTTATATATTCTGTTACTGGTATTGCAAATGGTTGTACAAATTCAGATCAAGTTGTTATAACAGTTAATGCAAATCCAACAGTTAATGCAGGAGTTGATCAATCAGTTTGCGAAGGCACTTCAGTAATCTTATCTGGAAGTGGTGCTTCTTCATATTCATGGGACAATGGAATAACAAATGGAGTAGCATTTACACCAGTTGCAGGGACTTTAACTTATACTGTAACCGGAACAACCAATGGTTGTTCAAATACAGACCAGGTAATAGTAACAGTGAATGCAATTCCAATTGTTTACGCTGGTGCCGATCAAACAGTTTGTTCTGGTTCAACAGTAACATTATCTGGAAGTGGTGCAACTACTTATTTTTGGAACAATGGTGTTGTAGATGGAGTTCCCTTTATTCCTATATTAGGAGTAAATATTTATAATGTAACTGGATTATTGAATGGTTGTTCGAGTAACGATCAAGTAGTAATAACAGTAAATGCAACTCCTATTGTAAATGCAGGTGTTGATCAAATGGTTTGCGAAGGCACTTCAGTAATTTTATCTGGTAGTGGTGCTACTTCATATTCATGGGATAATGGAATTAATGATGGTGTTTCATTTACTTCAACAGTTGGAACAATAACATATACTGTTATAGGAACAACAAGTGGTTGTTCGAATACAGATCAAGTTACAGTTACAGTAAATGCTATTCCAGTTTCTACTGTAAGTATAGTAAATGCATCTTGCGGACTTGCAGATGGTTCTGCTACTGCTATATCATCTGGTGGAACAGGAAGTTATACATATTTATGGGATTCAAATGCTGCAAGTCAAATAACTGCAACGGCTATTAATTTAGGTGTTGGATCATATATTGTAACAGTATCAGATGGATTATGCTCAACTACATCAACTGCAATAGTTAACGAAACAGGTGCACCTGTAGTTTCTGTTACAGCAACTTCAAATGTTATTTGTGAAGGTGATGTTGTACAATTAACTGCAAGTGGAGCCGATACATATATTTGGTCGCCATCTACTTATTTATCGGATACTGTTGGAAGCATAGTAAACGCAACGCCATTGTTAACAACAACTTATACGGTTCAGGGGACAACTGGTGGATGTAGTTCAATTCAAACCATTAGTATTACGGTTAATCCATTACCAATAGCTGGTTATTCATATATAGATAATGGATTTGGTTCTTTATCATTTACCGATGTTTCGCAAAATGCAACAGTATGGGATTGGAACTTTGGTGATGGTATTGGTACAAGCACAACTGCTAGCCCAAACTATACTTATTTAGCAGATGGTTTATATACAATTACGCAAATTGTTACTAATAGTTGTGGTAGTGATACTTCATCGCAAACAATAAATGTAATTGTTACAAATGTTCAAACTGTAATGTTAAATTCACAAATTGAAGTATACCCAAATCCAAGTAATGGATATTTTAACATAAGGTATTTTTCAAAATCGAATAATAATTTCACAATTAACATTATAAATGTTGTTGGCGAATTAGTACTAACAAAAGAATATTCTGTAAGTTCTTCGACTATGGAAATTCCTGTTGATGTTGCAAAACTTGCAAAGGGGATTTATCAAATTGAATTAAATAATGGCGAAGATGTTTTAAAAGCAAGAATATTAATAGATAGGTATTAATAACAAATAACCAAATAAAAAACCTCGGAAATTTCCGAGGTTTTTTATTTTATAATAAGACCTATTAGGTTTTTAAAACCTATTAGGTTAATAATATTATAAATGAATTACTTCTCCATAGGCAGCAGCTGCAGCTTCCATAATAGCTTCGCTCATAGTAGGATGAGGATGAACAGATTTTATTAATTCGTGACCAGTAGTTTCTAAATTTCTAGCAACAACAAGTTCTCCAATCATTTCAGTTACATTTAATCCAATCATGTGAGCACCTAATAATTCGCCATATTTAGCATCAAAAATTAGTTTAATAAAACCGTCTTTGTTTCCTGCGGCACTAGCTTTACCAGATGCTGAATATGGAAATTTTCCAATTTTAACTTCGTATCCTTTTTCAATAGCTTGTTTTTCGGTAATTCCAACCGATGCAACTTCTGGTGTTGTATAAACACAACCAGGAATATTATTGTAATTTAATGGGAGTGGGTTTTTTCCAGCAATTTTCTCGACACAAATAATTCCTTCGGCAGACGCAACATGAGCTAATGCTTGCCCATGTACAATATCTCCAATAGCAAAAACCCCATTTATGTTTGTTCTATAATAATCGTCAACTTTTATTTTGCCTTTTTCAAGTTCAATTCCAAGTTCTTCAATACCAATGTTCTCTAAATTTGGAGTGATTCCAACTGCCGATAATACAATTTCTGCTTCAATAGTTTGATTTCCTTTTTTTGTTTCAATGTTTACTTTACACGTATCATTTTCAAAATCGACTCCAGTAACATTTGCCTCTAACAGAATTTCAATTCCGGCTTTTTTTAACGAACGAGCTAATTGTTTACTTACTTCTTCATCTTCTAATGGAATTATATTTGACATAAATTCAACGATTGTAACTTTTGTCCCCATTGCATTATAAAAATATGCAATTTCGCTACCAATTGCTCCAGAACCAACTACAACCATTGATTTAGGTAGGTTTTGTAAAGATAGTGCTTCGCGATATCCTATGATTTTTTTACCATCTTGTTTTAAATTTGGCAACTCGCGTGAACGAGCACCAGTAGCAATGATAATATTTGTTGCAGAATAATTTTGTGTGTTTCCATCGGTTGCTGTAACCCGAACTTCATTATTCCCAATTAATTTTCCTGTTCCAGAAACTACTTCAATTTTATTTTTTTTTAATAAAAACTGAACGCCTTTACTCATTCCTTCTGCAACTGCACGACTACGTGCAATAACTTTTTCAAAGTCTGGTTTTGCTTCGTTTATAATAATTCCGTAATCGGCAGAATGTTTAGCATATTCTAATACTTGTGCACTTTTTAGTAAAGATTTTGTAGGAATACATCCCCAGTTTAAGCAAATGCCACCAAGTTCGGAGCGTTCTATAACTGCTGTTTTTAATCCTAATTGTGATGCTCTTATTGCCGATACATAGCCACCAGGGCCAGATCCTAAAACTATTAAATCGTAGTTCATTTTATATTTTATTTGTGAAATATTATTTTTTTATTAGTGCTTTTACTGGAGCAATTCCTTCGTAAGTTCCCTCTTGTATTGCTTTTAATACGGCACCACCACCCGTAAAAATATAATAACGTGGGCTATCAAGTGCAACAATATATAAACCAGGGAGTAATCTTTTAAGTTCTTGCATTGTATCGCCACCACCATATAATTTAACCGAATCTGGACTTTCATCAATAAGCTCATCTAAAGCAATAGTCCCTTCATTAAAATGAGGGGTGTAGCCCATAACAGCATTAACAAATATGGTTTTTGCAGAGTGAAAAATGGCTATAACATTCTTTTCTTGAAATGATTCGTGCGCAACATCTAATACAAAATTTAATTTAGTACCAGGAGTTAATTTTCGAATGTCATGAACCCTGTTTTGACCTTCAAGTTTTCCTTCCATTGTGTCAGATTCAACTATAAATGGCAATTCAATTAATTTACCTGGAAATTGTAGTGAATAAGCAACAAATTTTTTAGCAAGGTCTAAATCTTCTTGTTCAATACCTTTTATTGATATGTTATATTTTGCACATAAGTATGCATTATAAATTACCCCTCCTAAAACTAAAAAATCGGCTTTTTTTAAGAGAGCATATAATGGTTCAATTTTAGTGTCGAATTTTGCACCAGCAACAACTGCTACAAATGGTTGAGTAGGATTAAAAATTCTTTCTAAATTACTTAGTTCTTTTTGCATCAAAAATCCAGCATACGAAGGAAGAAATTTATTTATTTTTACTGTTGAAGCGTGTGGTTGCCATGAGCCAAAGGCATCGTTAACATATATATCCGCCAGTCCTGCTAATTGATTAGCAAAACGTTCGGCATCATCACCTTTCGATTCTTCGCCCTGAAACCAACGAGTGTTAGGTAAATAAATAGCGTCAATTTCGCCATTTTTTAAATCTTTAATTAGGTGATTTACAGATGTTTCAATTCCAAGATACCCCGATTTTTCGTGTTGGTAAAATTCTGGGATTTTAATATTTATATGAAATTTATTTTGTAAATACTCTACAATTGGTTCAACCGACGAGTTTTTGTCAATTGTTATTTCGCCTGTTTTTTTATCTTTAGGTCGGCCAACATGAGTCATTAAAATTATTTTACCACCTTTTGCATTAATATGGTAAAGAGTTCCAAATGTTGCATCAATTCTGTATGGGTCATATATAATTCCTTTTTTAACAACATTATGGTCAACGCGAACTAATACAATTTTGCCTCGTAAATCGGCTTCTTGTAATCCACGTATATTAAGATTTTGTATCATTTGTATTAAATTTTACTATAGGCTATTAGAACAAAACACAAAAAAATAATCAAAACTATAAATTAATTAGTTCTGAATTATTTTTTTTTCGGAGCTTTTGTTGCTGAGCGTTTTTCTTTTGCAGAATGTTCTGCTTTGTGTGGACCACGAATTGCCATAATTCCAGGTAAATCTTTACCTTCCAAATATTCTAACATTGCACCACCACCAGTTGAAACATAACTCATTTGATCAGTTAAGTTAAATTGGTTTAGCGCTGCTACAGTATCGCCACCACCAATTAATGAAAATGAACCGCTAATAGTAGCACTTGCTACTGCAATTGCAATTGATTTTGTTCCTTGACGGAAATTTTGCATTTCAAAAACTCCTAATGGTCCATTCCATAAAATTGTTTGCGAATGGTTAATAATTTCGGCAAATCTACGACACGATTTTGGTCCAATATCTAAACCCATCCAACCATTAGGTATATTATCAGACGAAACAATTTTTGTTAATGCTTCGTTCGAAAATCCATCAGCAATTACAGCATCGGTAGGTAAATATAAATTTACACCTTTAAGCATTACTTCCTGTACAATGCTTTTTGCCAAATCAATTCTGTCGCGTTCAACAATTGAATCGCCTACTTTTCCACCAAGTGCTTCCATAAAAGTAAACGACATTCCACCGCCAATAATTAAATTATCTACTTTATTAATAATGTTTTTAATGATTCCAATTTTAGTAGAAACTTTTGCACCGCCAATAATTGCAGTAAATGATGGCTCTGCGTCGAATAATACTTTATCAAGGTTTTTAATTTCGTTTTCTAATAAAAGACCGAAATAACATTTGTCTTTAAAATATTTTGTAATTGTTGAAACCGAAGTGTGATTACGATGAGATGTGGCAAAAGCATCGTTAATATAAATATCTGCTAATTGCGATAAATCTTTTGCAAATTTGTCATTGCCTTCTTCCTCTTCTTTGTAAAAACGTAAATTTTCAAGCATGGCAACATCACCAGCTTTCATTTTTCCGCAAATTTCAAAGGTTTTTGGTCCAAATAAATCGCGAGTAAAAATAACATTACGCCCAAGTAATTTTGATAATACGGGAACAATTGGAGTAAGCGAATAATCGGGCTCATAACCATTGGGTCGGCCAAGGTGCGACATTAAAATTACGGTACCTCCATCGTTTAATACTTTTTTTATTGTTGGAATAGATTCACTTATACGAGTATCGTCCATTACTTGTCTGTTATGGTTTAATGGAACATTAAAATCAACTCTAATTAAGATTCTTTTTCCTTTAAAATTTACATCGTTTATTGAATTCATTATTTAAAATTTTTTATTTAATTGAAGGGTTCTAAATTATAAATTTTTTTTTAATTACTTTTGATTGCTTAAAAAATAATTATTCCCTTACATTAAAGATGAAGTTTTCTGAGATTGTTGGTCAAAAAAATGTTAAACGTTCGTTAATTTATTCGAAAAAAGAGAACCGAATTCCTCATGCTTTATTATTTGTTGGTCCAGAGGGATGTGGAAAATTAGGTTTGGCTATTGCATTTTCGCAATATATAAACTGCGAAAATCCACATGATGAAGATAGTTGTGGCACATGCCCTTCGTGTTTAAAATATCAAAAGTTAATTCATCCCGATTTGCATTTTGTTTTTCCACTAATGAAAGCAAATGAAACAACATTGGTTTGTAATGAGTTTTTAAAAGAATGGCGTGAAATGTTGCTTTCAACAATTTATTTTACTCCATTACAATGGTACACTCATATTGGGCGCGAAAATAAACAAGGTACTATTTACGCTGAGGAAGCCGCAGAAATAATTAAAAAACTTAATTTAAAAACTTTCGAAGCAGAATATAAATGTATGATTATTTGGTTGCCCGAAAAAATGAATATTGCGGCTGCCAACAAATTGCTTAAAATTTTAGAAGAACCACCTTCAAAAACTGTTTTTATATTGGTAGCAGAAGATACTGAACAAATGTTAACAACACTCTTATCGCGTTGTCAATTGGTTAAAATACCACCAATAAAAGATAGCGATATGTTTGAGTCATTAAGTAGCCAAAGCGAGCTAACAGAACACGACATAAATAATGCGATTTTATTATCAGAGGGAAACTATATTAAAGCAAATACATTGCTTGAGAATAATGCCGATAACCTTAACTTTTTAGAAAGTTTTAAAAACGTAATGCGATTAGCCTTTACTTTTAATGTTATTGAAATTATTAAATGGACTAATGAAATATCGAGTTTTTCTAAAGAAAAACAGAAAGATTTTTTTACGTTTATGCTTAAAACTATTAGAGATAATTTTTTAATTACCGAAGGTGCTGGTAATAAGGTTATTCACAGACCAGAAGAAGCAGAATTTAGTACTAAATTTCATAAATTTATAAATGAAAGAAATGTTTCTGTAATAGTTGCAGAAATTGAAAGTGCTTATAATAATATTGAACGAAATGGAAATCCTAAAATTATTTTGTTAGATATGATGCTTTCAATAGCTAGGGTTATAAAATTGTAAATTTCTAACTACCTTTGTAATCTATAAAGCAATAAAGCATAAACTATAATATTAATAATGAACAATATATTTTGCATTTCGAGAGGTTGTAGCTTAAAAACAGATAAAGATAATGTTTGTAAATGTGAGGTTTCTAATTCGTGCAATAAACTTGATGTTACTAATTGGCTAGAAGGTGTACCACAATCGGCTATTGTTACCGATATTGTTGAAGTAAGATTTAAAAATAGTCGTAAGCATTTTTTTAGAAACGTTAACGATTTAGAATTAAAAAAAGGAGATATTATAGCTGTAGAAGCAAGTCCCGGTCACGATATTGGAATAGTTTCGCTAATTGGAGATTTGGTTTATGAGCAAATGAAAAAATGCAATATCGATTCGGAAAGTTCAGAAATAAAAAAAATATATAGAAAAGCTAAATCAACCGATATTGAAAAGTGGGCTGAGGCAATTTCGCTTGAAGAAAAGACAATGATAGCAGCTCGGAAAATGGCTCTAAACTTAAATCTTAACATGAAAATTGGCGATGTTGAGTATCAGGGCGATAAAACAAAAGCAATTTTCTATTACATAGCCGACGAAAGAGTCGATTTTAGAGAGCTTATAAAAGTTTTAGGATACGAGTTTAAAGTTAGAATTGAAATGAAACAAATTGGAGCTCGCCAAGAAGCCAGTAGAATTGGTGGTATTGGTGCTTGTGGCAGAGAGCTTTGTTGTTCCACTTGGATGTCTAATTTTATTTCGGTTTCCACAAATTCTGCTCGTATTCAAGATGTTTCACTTAATCCACAAAAGCTTGCTGGGCAGTGTAGCAAATTAAAATGTTGCATTAATTATGAACTCGATGTTTATATAGATGCTCGTAAAGATTTTCCTGTAAATTGTGATAAAATTGAAACAACCGAAGGAACTTTATATTTACAAAAAACAGATATTTTCCGTCAATTGCTCTGGTATTCTAAAGAGCAAAATAACATGTCGGAAGTTATCGCTATTTCAGTTGAACAATTAAAAGATGTTATTTTAAAAAATAAGAATGGCGTTAAAGCTGAAGTAATTAATAATTTGGAAGAAAAATCGACCGAAGATAATCTCGATTTCACAAACGTTGTTGGACAAGAAAGCTTAACTCGTTTCGATAACAAAAAGAAAAAGAATAATAACAAAAATAAAAGAAAGAAAATTATTCGAAAGTTCTAGTGAAAAAACAGATTACTTGTAGGCTATTTTATTTCTTCAAAATCGACATACTCCCCTTTGTTAATATACGTTGATTCTTTTTTGCTTTTTTGGGTAGGGTTATTTATTTCGGTTTCATTTGCTTTTTGACCAAATTGCTTATTAAAATTATTCAATAGTTTTTTAGCGGCTAATCTTAAAAATAAAACAGCTATTATTCCAATAACGAATATGAATAAAAAAACAAAAAATATAAATTTTAGTAGAAACATTTTTTTAATATTTATGCAAATTTAAGAACAAAAATGTAATTATATTTAAAATGTTTTTGCTTTTATAAAAAAAACAACTATTTTTGCAGTCCTAAATTTAAACGTTATAATATAAAAATATCATGAAAAGGACTTTTCAACCATCAAATCGTCGCAGAAAAAATAAACATGGTTTTCGCGAAAGAATGTCAACAGCTAATGGCCGCCGTGTGCTTGCATCACGTAGAGCTAAAGGTCGTAAAAAATTAACTGTTTCTGACGAAAATAAAGGCAAGTAAGTCTTTTTTACAAAATTATTATTAGAAAAGTAAAGAGTAATCTTTACTTTTTTTATTTAATACAAGTTTAATTTATGTTATTATTATTAAAAATACAGTCCCCCCAAGGTTCTCGAAGGGAGACTGTTTTTTTATAACATGAAATATATTGGTAGAAATTTTATTAATTTTGAAAAAAAACGATTTGCAAAACAATATTGAATTAATAGAGGAAAAAGTTAAAAATTGCCAACGTATTACAATCGATGATGCAATATTTTTATACAAAAATGCTCCACTCGGTATGCTTGGCTCAATGGCTAATTTTATTAAAAATAAATTAACTGGAAACGAAGTTTATTATAACCGTAATATTCATATTGAGCCAACTAATATATGTTTATACCGATGTAAATTTTGCTCTTTTTCGAAAGATGAAAATGACAGCTTAAGTTGGAATTATACTCAAGATGAAATTATTGCAATTGTTAGTTCGCATATAAAAGATAATATTACCGAAATTCATATTACAGGTGGAGTTTTCCCAAAACGTGATATAAATTGGTTTACAGAATTATTTGTAAAAATTAAAAAAGTTATTCCCAAAGTTCATATTAAAGCATTTACTGCTATTGAGCTCGAATATTTATTTAGAATAAGTAAGGTTTCGATTATTGATGGTTTAAATAAACTTAAGAACGCTGGACTTGGTTCGCTTGCTGGTGGTGGTGCCGAAATTTTTGATAACGAAATAAGAATGAAACTTTGTCCTGAAAAAGGACCAGCTAAATTATGGTTGAATTTTCACGAAGCAGCACATAACCAAGGGTTGTCGTCGAATGCTACAATGCTTTACGGACATGTCGAAAAATACGAACACCGTGTTATGCACATGAATGAGTTACGCGAACTTCAAGACAGAACGCATGGTTTTAATGCATTTATTCCTTTAAAATTTAGAAAACAAAATAATTTTTTATCGTATTTGCCCGAAATTTCGGTGGTTGAAGATTTAAGAAATTTTGCAGTTGCCCGAATATTTCTTGATAACATAATGCACATAAAATCTTATTGGCCCATGTTTGGAAAAGAAAATGCTAGCTTAGCTTTACATTTTGGTGCCGACGATATTGATGGTACAATTTACGAAACTACAAAAATATATTCGCTTGCAGGTTCCGAAGAGCAAGCCCCAGTTATGAGTCCAACTGAAATTACAGATATTATTTTGCAAGAAGGCTTTGTTCCCGTTGAAAGAAATTCTTTATATGAAAAAGTGACAAATGATTAATAATAAATAATTCATTCTCTCTTAACAAATTTACCAATAAACACTTTACCGTTTGCATCATTTACTTTTACTGTATAAAACCCATCTGCTAAGTTACTTATATTTATTTGTGTTAGCTCAGTTTGTAAAGTATAAACCGCAACCAATTCTCCTAACATATTGTAAATATTTGCTTCTGCTAACTGTATTTGCTCGTTGTTTTGTA
>JAVHRJ010000501.1:0-10669 GCA_036171595.1 Bacteroidales bacterium | reverse complement strand
AAATTATTGTTGTCAATTATTGACGTAGGAATTCACTTTTACGAGCGTTAAATCCTAAGGCTCGGCATGCTTACACTTCTATACTCAAGCTGTCAAAACCAGTTCAGCCCCTTTGTTTTGCAAAGATATACAACTTTTAATTAACAAATTAATAATTTATTGTATTTTTGTAAAAAAATGATAAAAATGAAAAACACAAGATTTTTAATTCTAATTATTGTTATTGCATTTTCTTTTGCATGTAAAAAAGACAGTAAAATAACTGATATTATTAATCCAACCGCTTCAATGAAATGCAAAATTGATGGGGTAGATTGGTCGGCACAAACTAGAGTAACAACAATACAATCAAATAAAGTTATTGTAAATGGAACAGGTTCATTAGGAAGTGATGTGCTTAATGTTACAACTTTTGGAATAACTACAAAAACATACACTATCGATCCATATAATGCAATTGTTGAATTTTCTGCTAGTTTTACTAATGACACAAATAAGCCTGATAGCATTTATACTGCTACCGAAGGTACCGTAACATTAAGCAAAGTTGATACAGTTAACAAACGAATTTCTGGAACATTTGCATTTAAAGGTAAAAATTCTCAATTATTTAATAAACAAATAACTGCAGGTTCGTTTAACGATTTGGCATATTAAAAATATCCTTTCAATTTGTTTACCTGCTTATAATTAATTTGTAATTATCAATCGTTTTTAGGTTAGCTATTTTAACCAAATAAATTCCGTTTGGAATACTAGAAACATCTATCTGTTGATTTATATCTGCAATTTGTTTTATTAGTAATATTCTACCTTGCATGTCATAAATTTTAATATTAAAACTTGAAATTGATTCATAATTAGAATTAATATTAATATAATTTGTTGCAGGGTTAGGGTAAAAACTAATTCCCGATTCAGTGTACCCATTATTTGTAACATTTGTTAAATGGGCAAGTAACGAATCGCAAATAAATGGGGTGCCCCATTCATTGCCATTTATTTTGTAATATTGAAATGATTGATTAGAAGAACTTCCATCGTAGTAATCATAGTATTGAAATGTTCCGCTCCCATGATTTTTTATAAAGTTTGTTGTTCCCCAACCATTTAATATCGCTGGTTGTAAAGAATCGTTATAGTCTAAACTGTAGATATGTTCAGGTTGATAACCAATGGAATCAGTTTTATTATAATATCCCCATGTATACCCATCAAAGAAAGGTTCTAAAGGTAATTTGTTGAATGAATTATTTAAACTAATTGTATTGTAAACAATGTTGTGGTAATTTGATGTTACTATACTATTTGGATAATAATGTTGTATAGTGTTAAATTGGCATATTTCCACCGTGAAAATGATGGTATCATGGGCATTATTTTCTGTTCTATTAATGTATTTATAGATGGATTCATTATGTTGGGAATATGACCCAGGATATGCTCCACCGCTATAATAATAATTATAATGAATTTCATCGCCAGCCTGCATCCCATTAACATCAGCATAAGTTAAATTTTGCATTCCATGTTGAGGATTAGAAATTCCAACCAATTCCATTTCTGGAGTTGAGACATATATGCTATCTGGTTCGCCCGGATTAAATGGAAAACTATAAAAATCAGTGAGTATAAAAAAGCCATAGTTTTTACTTAGTTTATACTGATAGTTATTTAAAGCATTAATCAAATTAATTCCAAATGAATTTTTTAATTGCAAATTAATGATTTTAGTAGAATCGATAAGTCCAATATAGTTGTCAAGAATAATATTTGTTACTTTAGCATTGATGTAATCTCCATTTGGATATGTGTACATTTTCCAGCTTTCATTTAACAACGCATCTGTTTTTATGAAAATAGTATCGTTGTTGTAATTAAAAAATAAATTTATTCCATTTCCACAATCAGTCATTTTTTTTCCAATCCATGATGGACCTTTTTCAGTGAAGTAATATGAATTTGGTAATGGTCTAAGCATTCCAAATGAATAATATTCTGTACTATCACCATGTGTTATAACTGAATCTATTCTTATAGGAAATACACTTTCATTATCAATTCCATAATAATACGAAATTGCATCGGGTTTAATTGATAAATAGTTTTGTGAAAAGGTATGGTTATAAATTATTGCTATTAAAAATGTTAGGTATAGGGTTTTCATGTTTTTGAAATTAAGTATAACAAAGTTAATTTTATTTTATAAAAAGACAATATATAGTGAATAAAGGTTGTTTTAATTTTTATAAAATTTAAATTCGTGTAAATCTGTGTAATCGGTGGTGTTTTAATTTATTATTAATTCAATATTTATAATTTGTCTAAATAAGAATTGTTTTATACTTTTGTAAATATTTATTTATAAAATAATTTATGAACAAATTCGATTATTTAGGCAACATTCAATATATTGACGAACTTTATGCTGATTATTTAAAAAATCCCGATAATATTGATGAAAGCTGGAAAAAGTTTTTTCAGGGATTTGAATTTGCTCGCACTAACTTTAAACAAACAAACGCTGGCTCCGAATTGCTTAATGATGAATTTAAAGTTTTAAATTTAATTAATGCTTATCGAAAACGTGGTCATCTTTTTACTAAAACAAATCCAGTTCACCCACGTCGACAGTATTTGCCTGATTTAGATATATCAAATTTTAGTTTGACAGAAAATGATTTAAATAAAACTTTTCATGCTGGTAACGAAATTGGAATCGGTAATTCAACATTACGCACAATAATTGAACATCTCGAACAAACTTATTGCCAATCGGTAGGTGCAGAGTTTGTATATATCCGTCAGCCCGAAATTGTCGATTGGCTTACAAAAAAGATGGAATTATGTAAAAACCAAATTGAATTTAACAAAGAACAGAAATTAGATATCTTTAAAATACTTGTTAAGGCTGTAGGTTTCGAACATTTTTTACATAAAAAATTTGTTGGACAAAAACGATTTTCGTTGGAGGGGGCCGAATCATTAATTCCTGCTCTAGGTTATGCAATTGAGCATGGTGTTGAAATGGGTATTAAAGAATTTATTGTTGGAAACTCGCATCGTGGACGATTAAATGTTCTTGCCAATGTTTTTAAAAAACCATTTCATAGTATTTTTTCCGAATATATTGGAAAATCTTATGACGATGAAAATATTTTAGGCGATGTAAAATATCATTTAAGTTACGATACTCGTATTAAATCGAGAAGTGGCAAAGAAATGTTTTTAGCTTTGTTACCAAATCCATCGCATCTCGAAACTGTTGGGCCAGTAACACAGGGGCTTGCTCGTACTCGCATTGAACATGAATACGATAACGATTATAATAAAGTTTGTCCAATTGTTATTCATGGCGATGCTGCTGTTGCCGCACAAGGTATTGTTTACGAAACTACTCAAATGTCGCAACTTGATGGTTATAAAACTGGTGGCACTTTACATTTTGTTGTAAATAATCAGGTTGGTTTTACAACAAATTACATTGATGCTCGCTCGAGCACATATTGCACTGATATTGCAAAAGTTACCTTATCGCCAGTGTTTCATGTAAATGGCGATGATGTTGAGGCAGTTTTATATACTATTCAATTAGCATTAGAATATCGTGAAAAATTTCATTCTGATGTTTTTGTAGATTTGCTTTGTTATAGAAAATATGGACACAACGAAGGCGATGAACCACGTTTTACACAACCAATTTTATATAAAGAAATTGCATCGCATCCTAATGTTCGAGATCTTTATTCGAAATATTTAATCGAAATTGGTGTTATAACAAAAGATAATGTTGAAAAAGCTATATCAACATTTAATAATAAACTCGAAGACCAATTAGCATTATCAAAGCAAAGTGAAAAAGTTGAGATAAAACATTTTTTACATGATAAATGGGGAAGTTATAGGTTTTCGAATGCAAACGATTTTTTAAATTCGCCACAAACTGGTGTCGATATTGAAAAGCTGAAATTTATTGCCGAAAAAATAAATTATTTACCAACAGAAAAAAAGTTTTTTAACAAAATAGAAAAGATTGTTAACGATAGAAAAAAACTAATATCAGAAAATAAAGTTGATTGGGCTTTAGCCGAACTTTTGGCTTATGGTAGTTTGGTTAATGAAAATCATTCTGTACGCATAAGCGGACAAGATTCTGAACGTGGTACATTTAGCCATCGACATTCAACTTTTCATGTTGATGATACTGACGAGAAATGGTGTCCTTTAAAAAACGTTAGCACTAATCAAGCAAAATTTCAAATATATAATTCGTTACTTTCTGAATATGCTGTAATGGGTTTTGAATACGGCTATGCAATGGGTACTCCCAATGGATTAACTATTTGGGAAGCTCAATTTGGCGATTTTCATAATGTTGCACAGGTTATAATTGATCAATATTTAAGTTCTGCTGAAGATAAATGGGGATTAATGAATGGACTGGTTTTATTTTTGCCACATGGATTCGAAGGTCAGGGACCAGAACATTCGAGTGCTAGAATTGAAAGATTTTTAGTGTTGGCTGCAAATAACAATATGCAAATTGTTAATTGTTCTACACCAGCTAATATTTTTCATGCAATTCGACGTCAAATTTATACCGAATATAGAAAACCGTTAATTGTTTTTACACCAAAAAGTTTACTTCGTCACCCTTTATGTGTTTCAACTATTAACGAACTTGCAGATGGTCAATTTAACGAGGTAATAGATGATTCAGTAAATGACAAGTCAAATATTGAGCAAGTTGTTATTTGTAGTGGTAAAATTTATTATGAGATATTTTCCGAAAAACAGAAAATTAATGATGAGCACACTGCTATTGTTAGGTTAGAACAGTATTTCCCATTCCCATTGCAAAAAATAAAAGAAATAATAGCTCAATATCCAAATTCTAAAAAAACATTATGGGTTCAAGAAGAACCAGCAAATATGGGAGCTTGGCCATTTATTAAAACACATTTTGAGGAATTAAACTTATTTACGGTTTGTCGTCCCGAAAGTGGTAGCCCTGCTTCAGGTTTGTTAGAAGTTCATAAACTACGTCAACAAAAAATTTTAGATAAAATATTTAAACGTTGTAATTGCGAAAATACCGATGTATATTGCACAATGAGTTGTACAAAAGACATGCTTTCAAATAAATTAATATAAAATATTATTAAATTGCATTAAACTTTAGATTAAAAATAATAAGTAAATTGCCACGACTTGGTTATTGTGAAAATGAATGATATAAATTGAATAATGAGCTATATAAATAAATGGTTCCAAATAAATTATAAAAAATAATATAAAATTGTTTAAACTTTAGATTAAAAATAATAAGTAAATTGCCACGACCTTTAGGTCGTAGAGGATTAAAAATAAAAAATCTGGCTTTAGCCAAAACAATATTATGCCATACACAAAAGTAATGATACATTATATTTGGTCAACTAAAAATCGAAAACCCATCATTACGTCTGAATTAAAATCAATGCTTTTGTTACACATTAAAGAAAATAGCAAAACTAAAGGAATATTTATTGATACTTTAAACTGTGTAGATGATCATATTCACTTGCTAATATCATTAGGAACTGAGCAAACTATTTCAAAAATTGCTATGCTAATCAAAGGCGAATCTTCATTTTGGGCTAATAATCAAAAATTAATTAAACAAAAATTTGAATGGCAAGACGAATATATTGCACTGTCGGTGAGCGAATCGGCGATTGATAAAGTGAAACAGTACATATTAAACCAAGAGGAACATCATAAAAAGAAAACATTTACTCAGGAATATGATGAGTTTTTGAAATTATATGGATTTTCAAATAAAAGTTTTGGCTAAAGCCAATATTCATTTTTTACAATTACCACGACCTTCAGGTCGTGGTAATTATAATTTTAAATATAAAATTTATAATAAAGAATAATTATGATAATTGAAGTTAAAGTTCCTTCGCCAGGCGAATCAATTTCGCAAGTTACTGTAGCTAATTGGTTAGTTGGCGATGGTAGTTTTGTAACAAAAGACATGGAAGTTGCAGAGCTTGAGTCGGATAAAGCCACATTGCCTTTAATTGCATCAGAATCTGGAAAAATAAAAATTTTAGTTGACTCTGGAAATAATATTGCTGTTGGAGCAACCGCATGTACAATTGACGATTCTGTTAAAGAAATTATAAAGCAAGAAGAACCTAAAAAGGTTGAGCCAATTGAATTAAAACAGGAAATAAAGCAAGTTGCTTCAAATGTCGAAATTGAGCAAACAAATGATATAAAAATCACTCCGCTTGCTCAAAAAATGATGATTGACAATAATTTAAATGTTGATGATATAATTTTAGGTTTGCGAAAAATTACTTCAAAAGACGTTGAAAATGTTATTTCAAATAAATCGTTGATTCAAGAAAAAGTTATTGTTAATAGGGGCGAAGAGCGTGTATCAATGACATCTTTAAGAAAAAAACTTAGCGAACGCTTAGTTTCTGTTAAAAATCAAACAGCAATGCTAACAACGTTCAATGAAGTTGATTTGTCAGAGGTAATTAAAATAAAAAACAAATACAAAGATGAATTTGTTAAGAAACATGGCGTAAAATTAGGTTTTATGTCATTTTTTGCAAAAGCAACAGCAATATCTTTAAAACTTTTTCCTGTTGTTAATTCTAGAATTGAAAACGAAGAATTTGTTTTTCCAAATTATGTCGATTTAGGAATTGCAGTTCAAACCGATAAGGGTTTAATGGTTCCTGTATTGCGAAATGCTAATATTACACCTATTTTTGAACTCGAAACATCAATATTTAATTTGGCCGATAAAGCTCGTAAACGACGTATTTCACTTGAGGAAATGGAAGGTGGAACATTTACTATTACAAATGGTGGAGTTTTTGGTTCTTTGCTTTCAACTCCAATATTAAATCCTCCGCAATCGGCTATTTTAGGAATGCACAATATAGTTGAGCGACCTATTGCTGTTAATGGAAAAGTTGAAATTAGACCAATGATGTACATTGCTTTATCATACGACCATAGAGTACTTGATGGAAAAGATTCTGTGCTTTTTCTAAAAAAAATTAAAGAGCTTTTAGAAAATCCAAATTTAATTTTAAACGATGGTAATGATGTAGTTAGTTATCAACTAGGTTTATAAAATACTCCATTTATATAAAATAAAAAAATATTTAATAAAACTTGACTTTTAATAAAATTGCTGTAATTTTGTATAAAAATTAATAATTATGAAAAAAATAGCCTTAATTACTTTAGTTTCTTTGTTTGCAATATTTGTAGCAACAAGCTGCACAAAAGATTGTAAAAAATGTAAAGCTGTTACAAAAGATGCCTCGGGCAACATTATCGATAATGGTACAGATACAGAATATTGTGATGCTGCATTAGATGAAAAAGAAAGCGCTGAACCTTCAACAGTTGGAGGAAATACTACAACGTGGGTTTGTCAATAATTCTTTAATTATATTTCGTTAGATTTATTTCGTGTATTTTACGAAATTTTTCTGTTTGAAATAAATTAATTATTTTACTTCTTATTTATAATATACAAAAAAGCCTAAGAAAAACTTAGGCCTTTTTGTTTTAGTTATTTAAATTTTAACCCCTATTACTAATTGGTCATCAACTTGAAATAAGTCGCCTCTCCAGTCTTCAATGGTTTTATCTAAAATTATTTGTTGTTCTTGCATTGGTTTGTCTTGAATACTTATGAGTAATTCTTTAAGTTTTTTATACATAAATTTCTTACCCTTTGGCCCACCAAACTGATCGGCATATCCATCAGAGAAGATGTAAAAAGAATCATTTTTCTCGAGATGAATTATATTATTAGTAAATGGCTGTTTATAATCGTACACTCCAATTGGCATTTTATCGGCTTTAGTTTCTATTACTTCACCATTTCTTATAATGTAAAGTGGATTGTTTGCTCCAGAAAACTGTAATTCAAGGGTGCTAATATCTAAAATACAAAGTGCCATGTCCATTCCGTCTTTTGTTTGGCCTTCATTTTCTCCACCTGCCTGATTTAATGCATTTATAACTGATTCTCGAAGTCTATCTAGAATATTATTGGCTTTAACTTCGCTTATTTTATCTACAATTTCTTTTAAAAATGAAACTCCCAATAGGCTCATAAAAGCACCTGGAACACCGTGTCCTGTACAATCAGCTGCTGCAATTATTGTTTTGTTATCTTTCTGTGCTAACCAATAATAATCGCCACTTACAATATCACGTGGTTTGTTATAAATAAAGAAATTTTGTGGTAGAATTTCTGAAATAAATTTAGTTGGAGGTAATACAGCAGTTTGAATACGTCTAGCATATAGAATACTATCCATAATTTCTTGTTTTTGATGACTTATTTCATCACGTTGGTGAATAGCAGAATTTCTTTGAATTATTATTTCGTCTTTTTGTGCTTCTATTTCATCGCGTTGGGCAGTTATCTCTTCTTTTTGTTGACGAATTTCTTCGTTTTGTTCCATTATTTCGAAATTCTTTTGTTTCAACAATCTATTGGCTTCTTTTTTAACCTTATATGCTTTATAAATAAAATATCCCATTATAGATATAAGAAGTATTATAAAAATAAATAAATACAAAATAAGTTGTTGCATTTCTATTTTTGCAAGCTGCTCGTTTAATACCTTTTTTTGTTTATCTATTTTTGCTTCTTGTTCTGCAATTGAACTTTGTTGACTTTCTAAAATTTTCGATTTTTCTTCAATTTCTTTGTTTTTTGTTATAAGTTCTTCTTCTTTTATGTTAAGCTCTTCTATTTTTGCTTTTAATACTTTTTGTTGAACTCCAACTTGCTTTAACAATCCATATAATTCAGTTTTTTGTTTTTCTATTTGTTTAATTTGAATTGCAATTTCTTCTCTTTGCTTTGCAATTTTTTCTACTTGTTCAGCTATTTCTTTTTTTTGTTTTTCTATTTCCTTTTTTTGATTTTCAATTTCAACATTTTGAGCTTCAACAATTTCTTTTTCTTTTTGAAGTTGAACATCTGTTTGTTTATATAGCGTTTCCCAATCGGCTTTTGTTTTTACTGCGCCAGCAGCAAAAAGATCGTATATTTTAAAACCTTCTTCTATTAATTTAGGTTCATTTACTTCATATCTTTGTATATTTTTAACGATAATAAAATTAATCATAGATTTATGAAAAGAAAAGTTCTCGGTTGCTAATAATATATTTTTACCATTTATTTTTTTTAGAATTTTATCTATATCGTAACCGTTTTCATTGTTAGCAAAAACTATGTTACAATTATCTATTGTTTCTATTGATGTAAATCTTATAACTTTTATTGGCTTTTTGTGAATTTGTATACGGATAGCTGCAACTTTTTTAAGTTCTTCTTCTAAACTATTTTTGTTATCTAGAACTCCTACACAAAATGTGTCAATTGATGCTTCATTTGCCCAAGTGATATACTTTACAATATCAAAAATAAATATTGCACGAGATTTATCATCAAATTTTTGCTGCGACTTTGCAAAAAATGATAATAGAACTAATGGTATAATTAATAATAGTTTCAATTTGTTAATTTTTTATTTACGAAATTAATAAAATCTTTCTAATCTTTAATATTTTCAAGTTCATTATTTTGAATTTTAATTACTTTCCCATTATCATCCCATTCTGTATAATTTGTTATTTTTCCTTTTAATGAACTTCCTTCAAATTTTTTTTTGCCATTTTTATACCAGCCTTCAAATTTTCCATTCTCTAATCCATATTCAAATCTGCGTATTGTCATTATTTGATTGTTTTCGTAATACCATGTTTCTGTACTATCTTTTAAGCCGTAATTATAAAATCGTTCTACAGATTTTAATCCTAAATCATTAAAATATATCCATTTCCCATTTTCTTTGCCATTTGTTATATCGCCTTCGCGTTCTTTTATACCTGTTTCTGTCCAATATATCCAATGTCCATCGCTTACTCCTTCTTTATAATAACCTTCAGTTTTTTTAATCCCACTTTTATAATACCACGACCACTTACCATTTTCTAATCCATTTAAATATTCACCATCACAAGCAAAATTTCCTGTTTTATCATAAAAGATTGCCTTTCCGTTTTCAATTCCATCAATAACAGTTTTTTTATATTCGATAACCTTATCAGTATTTTTATAAATCATTATTCCAGTGAATGGCTCTTTCGATTTTCTTAAGCAAATTAAATAATCATCTTTTTCAAAAAGATTTGAAATATCAACTTCTTGAGCAAAGGATGAATAATTAGAAATTATCGTAATAAATAAAAGAAATTTAATTGCTTTCATTATAAAACTTACAATATTTATTTATTCCACATTCGTCACATAATGGTTTGCGAGCTTTGCATACATATCTTCCGTGTAAAATTAACCAATGATGTGCATTAGGAATTAATTTAGCTGGAAAATATTTAGTTAATTGTTGTTCGGTTTCGAGTGGGGTTTTGGCGTTTGTACTTAAACCAATTCTTGCTGCAACTCTAAAAACATGTGTGTCAACTGCAAAAGTTGGTTTATTGTATATGATTGAAGCAATAACATTTGCAGTTTTTCTTCCTACTCCTGGAAGTTTTTGAAGTTCTTCGACATCGCTTGGCTAAAATGTTACAAAAAAATTATAACAGCATTTTGCCAAGCGATGTC
>JAVHRJ010000500.1:0-2063 GCA_036171595.1 Bacteroidales bacterium | reverse complement strand
TTTTTGATTTGTTAAAACTCAATTTGTTTTTCAATTTCACTGATTTTTGTTATCAGAGTTTCATTGATTGTTCCTACAACTTTTGTAAAAACTTCGGAATTTGAAGTATTGAAGCTGTTTCCACGATCATCAGTCAGTACAATTTTTTCACTGAACTGGTTAGAACCAACAACAAATGATGAGAGCTTTTTACGGCTTTCCTCAAGCTTTTCTCTTTTCTCAATAAGGATTTTGAGATTTTCAACTTTCTCAATTTTTTGATCTAGAGTAAGCTCTTTTTTGGGAGCATCCAGAACAATAGTTTCAGAAGCTTTCACTTCTTTAACAACTTCGGTTTTGTTTACATCGGTGGGGATAGGATCGCCAAGATTAACAATCTTTTCACCGTTTTTACCAATGATGTTTTTTACATCAGTTAAATGGGCTTTGCCATTTCCGTTGAACTTCTTTTTTTCTAAAATTTCCATAAAATAAAAATTAAATTGTTTATAACTAGATATATAAAGAGATAGCTACATAAAATCAAAAGAAAATTATATGCAGATAATAGATTTGAGCGTAGTTCAAAGAATATCATGCTATTAATTTTCTGTTTTTTATACATAACTATCATACTTTTAAAATTTTTCATATGCATCTTAATGAGTTCTTGCGTTTGTTCTGCCATTAAAAAGAAAGCCGCAAATGCCCTACAGCAATAGTGATAGTCCTTAGTGTTCAGATATAACAATGAATACAAAAAGCGGGAAGGCGGTTAACTGCAATAGTTTTCAATTAACCATAACAAATAATCTAAATTGAAAACTATTGCTGTTAACAAGGAGGAAAAAGGAATAGAAAGCGGTTCTGTTTTTACATTTTATTACAGATAATAAATTGTAAAATAAAGAATGGCTTTCTCCTTTTTCCGATGGGAATAAACTTAAATTATCTGAACACTTAGGAATATCTATTTATCTTCTATTGTGTAGGGCATTTCGGCTTTCAAGCTTTGCAGACACAAACGCATGAAGTCATTAATGATAAATTCATTTTAAAAGTTTATGGTATAAAAATCAGCAGGATAATAGGATATTCTGAACTACTCAAATACAAAAAGGGCAGGGGAACCCTAGTTGGATATCTCTTTTAGAGAAATGTATTAAAATATTAAAAATAAATAATAATGAACTTCAATGGCTAAGTTAAATAAACTTGCTGCTAGTATAAATTAATTTTAGATTAAATATTTTAAAATATTTGTATACCATAGTATTACGATAAGTTAAAGTTAATAGTGTAAAGGATATTTACAAATTTTAACAAATATTATGAAATTTTGGCAGAGAAAAATAGTGAAATATTAAGATAATGACAGGTTAACTAATTTCATGTCATAATGACAAATATTTATTGGGAATTTATTTAATATGTAACATGGCATAGAAAATGAAAATATGTGATTAACTTTAAATTAGAAGAGCGATCAAAATAAAATGCTCCTTGAAGTGTGAATTCAAGGAGCAGAATTTTAGGAATGTTTAGCATAGTGAGATTTGCTGTTGAGGACTGATCATCCTCTGACATTCCAGTTTGTTTTACGAATGGCAAAGATAATTGTAAATTTTAATTCTCCAAATTTAGTTTTTCTCTTTCCCAATACTACAAACCAAAGAAATCCACCGGCAAAAGATCTCCTAATCCGTGAAAATGTTGGATTTCGCAATAAAATGAATTTATATATGAACGATTTTTCTAAACATGGTCAATTTATAATCAATAGATTTGACCATTATTATGCAAATGTGAATAACAAAGGAAGTTTTTATGTAACAATAAATACTTTTTTAATTGGGGGTATTGCTACAGCTTATGGCTTTATACAAAACACTTTTGATATAAACACAACATTAAAGTGTTTAATTGCAATAGTTATCATATCAGCTTTTGTCTCATTGGCTCTGTCTATTTTTGCAATCAACCCATTTCTAAAATCTAATAATTCATCGAAGTATCGAACCCTCTTGTATTTTGGTTCAGTTGCTGAGATGAAAGAACATGAAGTAATAGAAGAATATCAGCAA